>NZ_JCANTN010000002.1:0-112037 GCF_059568515.1 Soehngenia saccharolytica DSM 12858
TAAGTTCAACAATTAAAGATTTAATATCATCCGCAATAGCATGCTTAGGCTTTCTACCTCGATTTTTGTGTATAATGAACGCAGGTCCTTGTTCTACAACTCCTTTCTTTAACCTTAATACTTGGCGTTCACTTAGGTTTAAAAGTTCAGCAGCTTCACGAATAGTTAATACTCCATCAATAGTTTGGTTAATAACCCTAAGTCTTGTTATTTCCTTTTGGGTCATATTAAAAATCTCCTCTCTCATACTGACATTTTATCAGATTAAATTTAATATGACATTATCATAGAATATTTATACATTTAATACAAAAATACTTGACAAACATTGAATAAGATGGTAGTCTATATATAGAATTAGCACTCAATAAGTAAGAGTGCTAACAATCATCCAAAGGTTAGAGGTGATTTTATGTTGGATGAAAGGAAGTTAAAAGTCCTATTAGCAGTTATAGATAGTTATATAATCACAGGAGAACCCATAGGGTCTAGAACAATTACAAAATTTTATGACCTAGGGGTAAGTTCTGCAACTATAAGAAATGAGATGTCTGATTTAGAAGATTTAGGGTATCTTAATAAAACGCATACTTCTTCTGGAAGAGTTCCATCAGACAAAGCGTATAGATTTTATGTTGACAACTTTTTTAACAATAGTATCCTACAACTGGATTTGGCTAGAAAAGACCAGATTAAGAGCTTTTTAAAAAAGGAATACAAGGAAATCGACCAACTCATAGACGACTTAGCAAAGATACTTGCTCAATTGACAAAATACACTGCTGTGGCATTATCACCTCAAATTAAAGAAACCAAGATAAAGCATATACAATTGCTGCCAATGGATGAGAATCAAATTCTTGCGATCATGGTTAACGAAGCTGGGCTTATTAAGAAGTCGATAATTAATACAGACAATAATATATCTGAAGAAAATCTTGTTTATATAAGCAATTATCTGTCTAAAAGGTTAAAGAATAAGACATTTAGAGAGTTAGCTAATGAGATTGGCAATGGAATATTAGATGATTATTTTGAATATAAAAATGAGTTAAAGAGACTGTTGCCGATACTCTTTGATTCTATTGATGACACCGAAGGCATGAAAGTATATGCAGAAGGTATAACAAATATTTTGGAGTTTCCTGAATATAGAGATATAGACAAAGCGAAAGAAGTTCTTTCGGTCTTAGAGGATAAAGAAAAACTTATCTCTGCACTTACCAACAATAAGTTAGAAGAGATAGACGTAAAGATTGGTGAAGAAAACAATCATGACTCTATGAAGGAATTAAGTGTTATAACAGCCACATATAATAGCGACGGAGAAATTGCTGGAAAGATAGGGATTATTGGACCTAAAAGAATGAATTATATTGAACTAATAAAGACTATTTGGGTATTTTCTGAAAGCATTACTGATATTTTGAACGATTATTTCAGTGGAAACGAGAGGTGATAATTATGGTTGATCAAAATAAAACACCCGAAGAAAATATACAGCAGAATAATGATGTAGAAAATACTATTTCTGATTTAAATAATGAAGGAAAATCTGAGGAAGATTTTAAGGGGGTAGATGACATAAATAATACAAAAGAATTGTTGCGCCAAAAAGAAGAAGAAATTAATGATTTGAATAATAAAATAATGAGGTTGCAAGCAGATTTCTTGAACTATAAAAAAAGGACAGAAAAGGAAAAAGAAGAATCTGTAAACTTTGGAATACAAGCTGTAATAACAGATTTACTTCCTATAATAGATAATTTTGAAAGAGCACTTGATTCTGCTACTAATAAAGAAGATAGCTTTTATAAAGGGATAGAAATGATTAAAGATCAACTTTATGATTTATTAGAAAAGTACAATATAAAGGAAATAAAAGCACTTGGGGAGAAATTCGATCCAAATGTTCATCACGCGATTTCAACAGTCGATTCTAAAGAAGAAGCAGGAACAGTAATAGAAGTTTATCAAAAAGGGTATTTAATGGAAGACAAGGTAGTTAGACCATCTATGGTAATAGTATCAAAATAAAGGAGGAGATATTATGAGTAAGATAATTGGAATTGACTTAGGAACAACTAACTCTGCCGTAGCAGTTATGGAAGGTGGAGAACCAATAATAATTCCTAATTCAGAAGGAAATAGAACCACACCATCTGTAGTTGCATTTACGAAAGATGGAGAAAGATTAGTAGGAGAAACTGCTAAAAGACAAGCTATCACAAATCCCGATAGGACAATACAATCAATAAAAAGACATATGGGAACTGATTATAAAGTTAAAATAGATGGAAAAGAGTATACACCTGAAGAAATTTCGGCAATGATATTGCAAAAACTAAAAGCTGATGCTGAAAGTTATCTTGGCGAAACTATAACTGAAGCGGTTATAACAGTTCCAGCATATTTTACAGACAGCCAAAGACAAGCTACAAAAGATGCAGGTAAAATAGCAGGATTAAATGTAAAAAGAATTATCAACGAACCTACTGCAGCAGCATTAGCTTATGGACTTGATAAAGAACATGGTCAACATAAGATAATGGTATACGATTTAGGTGGAGGTACTTTCGATATTTCAATACTAGAAGTAGGCGATGGAGTATTTGAAGTATTAGCTACTAGAGGAAATAATAGGCTAGGTGGAGACGATTTTGACAATAGATTAGTAGACTATATAGCAGAACAATTTAAAAAAGAGCACGGCATAGATCTAAGAAATGACAAAATGGCTTTACAAAGATTGAAAGATGCTGCAGAGAAAGCTAAGAAAGAGTTATCTACCACTAAGTCAACAAATATAAATCTGCCATTTATTACAGCGACTAGTGAAGGACCATTACATCTAAATATGGACATTACTAGAGCGAAATTTGAAGAATTAATTGCTGATTTAATTGAAATGACGATAGAGCCTGTACGACAAGCACTTAAAGATGCAGGGTTAGAAGCTAGTGAGATCGAAAAGGTGCTTTTAGTTGGTGGGTCTACGAGAGTTCCAGCTGTACAAGAAGCTGTTAAGAAGATAATTGGAAGAGATCCACAAAAAGATATAAACCCTGATGAATGTGTTGCAATTGGTGCTGCTATTCAAGGCGGAATTTTAAGCGGAGAAGTTAAAGATTTATTATTGCTAGATGTAACACCATTGTCATTGGGAATTGAGACATTAGGCGGTGTTACAACTAAGTTGATTGAGAGAAACACCACAATACCAACTAGAAAGTCTCAAATATTTACAACAGCGTCAGACAATCAAACTTCAGTAGACATTCATGTAGTTCAAGGGGAAAGACAAATGGCTAGTGACAACACAACTTTGGGTAGATTCCAATTAACTGGTATACCACCTGCTCCAAGAGGAGTGCCTCAAATAGAAGTTACATTTGATATTGATGCAAACGGAATAGTAAATGTAAGTGCAAAAGATTTAGGTACAGGAAAAGAACAAAAAATTACAATAACATCTTCTGCAAATTTAAGTGAAGAAGAAATTCAAAAGAAAATAAAAGAAGCTGAGAGATTTGCTGAAGAAGATAGAAAGAAAAAAGAAAGAATTGAAATTAGAAACAATGCAGACTCAATGGTATATCAAACAGAAAAGATACTGAAAGATCTTGAAGGCAAGATATCAGATGATGAAAAGAAAAAAGTTACAGACAAACTGGATTCACTCAAAAAAGCTCTTGAGGGTGATGACATAGACGACATCAAGAGAAAGACAGAAGAGTTAACTAACGAATTCCAAGCTATATCACAAAAATTATATGAAAATGTGCAATATCAACAAGGTGGGGCAGATGAAGGCAAAAAGTCCGATGATGTAGAAGATGCAGATTATGAAGTTGTCGATGAAGACTAATTAAAATTTAAGAGTCAAAGCTAATATATATTAGCTTTGACTCAAAATTTTAAGATAGGGATAGGAGCTGGTGTATGACTGTGAGAGATTACTATGAGATATTAGAAGTTACGAAAGAAGCCTCGCAAGAAGAAATCAAAAGATCGTATAGAAGACTTGCTAAGAAATATCATCCTGATTTAAATCCAAACGATAGTGAGGCTGAACAAAAATTTAAAGAGGTAAATGAGGCTTATGAAGTATTAAGCGATGATGAAAAAAGAGCTAGATATGATAGATATGGGCATGCTGGAGTGAATCAGCAAGGGGCTGATTTTGGAGGATTTGGAGATATATTCGATGATTTGTTTGATATTTTTGGAGGCGGATTTTCAAGAGGTTTCAATAATAAAAAGAGAGGCCCAGAGAGAGGTACAGATTTAAGATATGATTTAAGATTAGAATTTAAAGAAGCAGTTTTTGGAGCAAAAAAAGAAATTTCTGTAAAGAGAATGGAAGAATGTCATGTATGTAATGGCACAGGAGCAAAGCCGGGAACAAGCAAAACAACTTGTACAAAATGTAAGGGAACTGGTGAGTTGAGGTATAATCAGCAAACTCCATTTGGAAGATTTGTAAGAGTTATGCCATGTGACGAATGTAATGGAAGCGGAGAGATAATCGAAGAGAAATGTGATCATTGTCATGGCACTGGAAAAGAGTTAAAATCAAAGAAAATAACTATAGATATACCTGCTGGTGTAGATAACGGGAATGTAATTACTTTAAGAGGTGAAGGCAACATTGGTGAAAAAGGTGCACCAAGAGGTGATCTATATGTTTACATTTCAGTAAAAGAAGATGATGTATTTAAAAGAGAAGGCAATGACTTATTCGTCATTATACCTATAACATTCACTCAAGCGACATTAGGGGCAGAGATAGAAATTCCCACATTGGATGGTATTGAAAACTACAGTTTACCTGAAGGAACGAAGTCTAATTCGACATTTAAATTAAAGAACAAAGGAGTACCTAATGTAAAAGGCACAGGAAGAGGAGATTTATACTTTACTGTTGAGATTGTAATTCCTACTAACTTAAATGATAAGCAAAAGAAAATGTTACTCGATTTATCTAAGGAGTTAGGTGAAAAATACAGCGCTCCTACAAAAAAGAGATTTTTTGACAAAGTCAAAGATGTATTTCACTAACAACCACAAAAGTGGTTGTTGTTTCATATATAGCAAATTTTATTATCATAGGGTATAATATTATTGATTAAATAACTTGCTAGGAGTGTTAAAATGAAGTGGTATGAATTTCTAATTAGTACCAATAGAAAAAATGAAGATTTAATTACATATATCTTATATGATATTGGCGCTAAAGGTCTTGAAATTGTTGATAGAGGTGTTATTAATGAAATCATTGAACAAAAGGATAAATGGGATTTTATTGATGAGACCTTGCAGGAAACAATTTGTGAAGATATAATTATTAAAGCGTATTTCTCTGAAGTAGATGATATAGATTTAATTAAAACTACTTTAAACAACAGAATAGTAGATGAAAATATTGGCTCATTATCAATAAATGTCGTAGATGAAAGTGAATGGGAAGATAACTGGAAAGCTTTTTTTAATACAATGAGAATTGGTGAAAATATTATAATAAAACCCACGTGGGAGAACTATTTGTCCAAGGCTAGCGATATTGTTATCGAGTTGGATCCAGGGATGGCTTTTGGTACAGGCACCCATGAGACTACATATATGTGTGCACAAGCTCTTGAAAAACTTGGTGTAAAGGGGAAAAAAGTCTTTGACATAGGCTGCGGGAGTGGAATCTTGAGTATAATTGCGGCAAAATTAGGAGCAAAAGAAGTCATTGGTATAGATTTAGATATGACGAGCGTCGAAGTTGCCAAGAAGAATATATTAAATAATAATGTAAGTGACATTGTAGAAATAAGGCATGGTGACTTATTATCACAGATAACTGACAAAGCTGATGTTATAGTGATGAATATAGTTGCTGAAATAGTAGCAGATGTAATCAATGATTTGAATAAGTATTTAACTGGTGATGGAATTTTTATTTGCTCTGGAATTATAGATAAAAAGAAGGATATTGTTATTAATGCACTGAATAGAAATTCCTTTGACATATTGGAGATTAACAATACTAATGATTGGATTTGCATAGTAGCAAAGAGGAGATAAGATGCATAGATTTTTCATTGATGAAAAACCAGAGGACAATTTAATAACAATAAGAGGAAAAGATGCAAAACATATCAGAGATGTATTAAGGATGAATATTGGGGATAAAGTTGAGATAGTTTCTGATAATGTAAAATATATTTGCTGCATTGATAATTTTGATACAAACTTAGTTTTACTAAATGTAATTCAATATGAAAGTATAAGTAATGAACCAAAATTAAAAATAAATTTATATCAGTCGATTCCAAAATCAACTAAAATGGAATTGATTTTACAAAAATGTACAGAAATAGGCGTAGTATCATTTACTCCAGTTATTACTACCAGAACTATAGTAAAAGTAGATGATATAAGTAAGGAATTAAAAAAAATCACACGTTGGCAAAGCATAGTATATGAAGCAGCGAAACAGTCAAAAAGAGACATAGTGCCAAAAGTGAATTCAATCATAGACTTTAGAGATGCTTTGAATCAATTTATGGGTAAAACAACAATTGTTCCATATGAAAATGAACATTATGAAGATTTACACTCGACGAGAGAAAAGTATATTAGTTCAGAAGAAGTAAATATTTTTATTGGGCCTGAAGGAGGATTTACCGAACAAGAGATACAAGAACTAAAGAAAATAGATTCTATAATCGTTTCGTTAGGGCAAAGAATACTAAGAACAGAAACAGCAGGCATTGTGATTTCGACGATTTTATTACATGAAGCACATGATTTAGGAGTGATTAAATGGATAGGGTAACATTTCATACATTAGGTTGCAAAGTTAACCAGTATGAAACTGAAGCAATGATGGAATTATTTAAAAATAAAGGTTATACAATTGTAAGTGAGGAAGATTTCGCGGATATTTATGTAATAAATACTTGCACTGTTACAAATATGTCGGATAGAAAATCAAGACAATTTATTAGAAAGGCAAAAAAAATCAACCCAGACTGTCTAGTAGCAGTTGTGGGATGTTATTCTCAAGTGTCTCCTGAGGAAGTAGAGAATATTGAAGGAGTAGATGTAATAATCGGAACAAACAATAGAAATATGATAGTTGAACTTTGTGAAGAATCTAAAAACACTGGAGAGAAAATAAACAAAGTTATTACATCTAATCAACTCAGATCATTTGAAGAAATAAAAATAAATACAATTGAGTCAAAGACTAGAGCATATCTAAAGGTTCAAGATGGATGCAATCAATACTGTAGTTATTGTATTATACCATATGCCAGAGGGCCGGTAAGAAGCAGGGAATACTTAGAAGTAGAAAGAGAAGTAAAAAAACTTGCTAAAAATGGATTTAAAGAAATCGTATTGACAGGCATACACATTGCATCATATGGAAAAGATTTGGAAGCTATAGATTTAAAAAAGCTTATTTACAATTTGAGCTTTATAGAAGGAATTCAGCGAATTAGATTAAGTTCAATTGAACCTAATATAATAGATGAAGAATTTATGAAGATAGCTTATAATACTAAAAAAGTATGTGATCACTTTCATTTATCTCTTCAAAGTGGAAGCGACACAGTGCTAAGCAGAATGAACAGAAAGTATAATACTATTGAGTATTACGAGAAAGTTGATTTAATCAGAAAGTATTTTCCAAATGCTGGAATTACGACTGATGTTATAGTCGGGTTTCCCGGAGAGACTGATGAAGAATTTAAACAGACGCTAGAATTTGTTCAGAAGATTGGCTTTTCGAAAATCCATGTATTTAAATTTTCTCCAAGGAAGGGGACAAAAGCCTACAGCATGAAAGATCAAGTGCCAAGCAGTATAAAAGAAGAGAGAAGCAAAATTCTAATTGATGTAAGCGATAGTATGATGAAAGACTTTAACAAAAAGTTGATAGGATGTAAAGCTGATGTACTATTTGAATCCAAATTTCAGGGAGAAGGCCTCTATGAAGGGTATACAACCAACTATGTTAGAGTTTTTAAGAAGTCTGAAAGCGACTTAGTAGGTCAAATTAAGAAGGTAACACTTAAAGAAATTTTAGATGATAAAATTATGGCTATTTAATTACGAGGAGGTGAGATAGAGTGGATTGTTTGTTTTGTAGTATTATAAACAAGGAATTACCTAGTGATATAGTTTATGAGGATGAATTGGTTATTGCAATAAATGACATAAATCCACAGGCGCCAGTGCATTTTCTGATAATACCCAAAAAACATATTAAATCCTTGAATTATTTAGAAGAACCTGATTTAGTCTATATTACACATATAACAAAACTAATTCCCAAATTAGCTAAAGAATTTGGCCTAGATGAAGGATATAGAGTTGTCAATAATTGCGGAGATTTAGGGGGACAGACTGTAGATCATATTCATTTTCATGTTCTGGGTAAAAGACAAATGTTGTGGCCACCAGGTTAAAAACAGTTGAAAATAAGTTATTTATGATGTATAATGAGGTAGTGTCAAATCATAGTTAAATAGTGTTATATCACTCTTGTAGTTAAGAGGGGAGGGAAGGGTCTATGACAGAAATCAAAGTTGGTGAAAATGAATCTCTTGATAATGCTCTTAAAAGATTTAAGAGACAATGTGCTAGATCAGGCGTCATTGGAGAAGTAAGGAAAAGAGAACATTACGAAAAACCAAGTGTAAAAAGGAAGAAAAAATCTGAAGCAGCAAGAAGAAAGAAAAGTGCTAGATATTAGTAAGAAGGTGTAAAGAATGTCTCTAAAAGATAAGCTTATGGATGATATGAAAAATTCCATGAAGAATAAAGACACTATCAGGAAAAACACTATTACTATGGTTAGAGCTGCGATAAAACAAAAAGAAGTAGACGAAAGAAAAGAACTTAGTGATGAAGAAATTTTGGACATTATATCAAAACAATTAAAAGAAAAGAAAATGGTAATAGAAGACTTTAGAAAAGGAAATAGAGAAGATTTAGTAGAGCTTACAGAAGCAGAGATGAAAATTCTTTTGGAATACCTACCTGAGCAATTGTCTTATGAAGAAGTTAAGAGAATTGTTAAAGATACTATTGACGATATGGGTGAAGTTACATCCAAAGACATAGGTAGAATTATGAAGGAAGTTATGCCAAAAGTAAAAGGGAAAGCAGATGGAAGCCTAGTGAATAAAGCTGTAAAAGAGCTATTAGAATAACCTGAGAAAACTCAGGTTATTTTTGTGTGAATAACAAAATAATGGGTATAACTAAAACAGTTGGTTTGGAGGGAGGTGATTGAATGAAAAGACGTATAAGAATAATCTTTGCTCTAATTTTAATGTTAACAATTACTATTCAAATTACATATTCAGCAGACATGAATAGCAAGGGAAACGTATATGTCGTACCAATTAAAGGCGAAATCAATAATGCCACATTCAATTTTGTTGAAAATCAAATTGAAAAATTGAATAAGGATGGAGCTGCAGCTATAATATTTGAAATTGACACTTATGGAGGCTTGGTGGATGCAGCAATTAAGATAAAGGATGCTATTATTGAATCAAATATACCAACTATATCCTTTGTGAACAACAAAGCTTTGTCTGCGGGTGTACTTGTAACAATAGCTTCTGATCATGTAGTAATGTCTGAAACATCAGTAATCGGAGCTGCAGAAACCATACCTAATGATGAAAAAACTTTGTCAATGTGGAGATCTGTGTTGAGAGACACTGCACAATTTAGAGGAATTGATCCGTTATATATTGAAGCTATGGCAGACAAAGATATTGCAATACCGGGAGTAATTGAAAAAGGCAAATTATTGAGTCTTACAGCGATTGAAGCACACGACTATGGTGTTTGCGAACTCATTTCATCCGATTATAATGAAATGTTAGAAAATTTCGGAATAAATTACTCTAATATTGAGATGGTAGATGAAAGTATGCAAATTCAATTTTCAAAATTGATATCAAGTCCACTTGTTAGTTCGTTATTACTTACGTTAGGCTTCCTTGGATTAGTAATCGAATTATTTACTCCAGGTTTTGGCATAGGTGCGGCAATATCGTTAATTGGATTTGGATTATACTTTGGAGGCAACATACTAGCAGGAAATTCTGGCTGGACAGAGATAGTTTTGTTTATAATTGGGCTAATATTATTAGGTATTGAAGCCCTAGCGCCGGGTTTTGGATTGCCGGGCATATCAGGAATAATAATAATATTAGTTGGCGTAGTTTTAGCTATGGATAATCTTGAATATGCTATAATGTCTTTAAGTATAGCAATAATAATTTCGACATTTATAGGAATTGGACTTGTGCGGAAAGGATACAACAGTAAATTGTTCAGAAAAGTAATTCTTAATAGTAAGCTAGTGACCAATAAAGGTTATCTAAGTAATACGGATAGATCTTATATGACAGGTAAAGATGGGAGAACAATAACAGATCATAGGCCATCAGGTTTTAGTATGATAGAAAATGAAAAAGTAGATACTATATCTGATGAAGGATTTATTTCAAAAGATACAGAAATTATTGTTACTAGAGTAGAAGGGTCAAAAATAATTATTAGGAGGAAATAGAATGATAGGAACCATATTATTAGCAGTTGTTATAATTATATTGCTTATTTTATTTTTTACATTTGTGCCTGTAGGGTTATGGATAACTGCTTTTTTCTCAGGTGTCAAAGTAAAAATATCAACTTTAATAGGCATGAGACTTAGACGGGTCGCACCAAATAGAATAGTTAATCCAATGATAAAGGCCACTAAAGGCGGATTAAATATAGATATAGATGAGCTTGAAGCTCATTATTTAGCAGGCGGTAATGTAAACACTTTGGTAGATGCTTTAATAGCAGCGCAAAGAGCAAATATTCCACTCGACTTTGAAAGAGCTGCAGCGATAGATTTAGCAGGTAGAAATGTTCTGGAAGCTGTACAAGTGAGTGTTAATCCAAAAGTTATAGAAACTCCTAAAATTGCTGCTGTAGCAAAAGACGGTATTGAAGTAATAGTTATTGCTAGAGTAACTGTAAGAGCAAATATTGAAAGATTAGTTGGTGGCGCTGGTGAAGAAACTATAATAGCCAGAGTTGGAGAAGGAATTGTAACAACAGTCGGTAGTTCTGACACTCATAAAGCAGTGTTAGAAAACCCTGATAGTATATCTTATACAGTTCTACAAAAGGGGTTGGATGCAGGGACTGCATTTGAGATACTTTCTATTGATATAGCAGATGTTGATGTAGGAAGAAATATTGGAGCAAAACTTCAAATGGACCAAGCAGAGGCAGATAAGAAAATTGCACAAGCTAAAGCTGAAGAAAGAAGAGCTATGGCTGTTGCTAGAGAGCAAGAAATGAAAGCAGAAGTACAAGCGATGAATGCAAAACTAGTTGAGGCTGAGGCACAGGTGCCATTAGCAATAGCTCAGGCATTAAGAGAAGGAAATCTGGGAGTAATGGATTACTACAATATGAAAAACCTATTGGCTGATACTGATATGAGATCCTCTATTTCTAAATTAACGGGCGAAAATGAACCTAAGAAAGACAAATAGGATGTGATAATTTGGATCCAATAATAGACATTGGCAGTTCAATATTTAATTTAGTTGTTGCTATATTACTTTTTGTGCTGGGTAGAAGCTATTCTGAAAAAAAGAAAGTTGAAGAAAACAAAAAGAAAGAAATGCAACAATTTGACAATAAATATTATAGGAATGAAAAAAAAGAAGCACAAACAAATTACAAAGAGAATAAACCTTCTATTTACAGATCTAAATCAAGTTCTGAACCTAATTATAAGGAAATTGACAATTCGCTTGAACAAAAATTAGCTGAATGGGAAACTGAACTCTATTCTGAAAGTGATTATGAAATAGATGCCTTTGAGAAAGATTATTTTAGTTATGATGAATTAAGAGATTCAAATGGTTATTCTGGATTAAAAACAGACATATTAAAAGGAATAATCTTTTCAGAGATAATTAGCAAACCAAAATGTAAAAAATGAAATAAGAGCTTCTGATGAAGCTCTTATTTCATTGCGCTCTAAAATAACATAGAAAACAGTTGATTATTATGCTATGATAAATATATATTCGATTTATGTAGGAGGTAAAATATTGTCAAGTAATAAAGAAACATTAAGTATTACGGTAGAAGATGAAAATATTGTAAAAAACTTATTTGGTAATTTAGATAAGAACATTGAGCTAGTACAAAACAAGTTTAATGTCAACATTCATTTATTAAACGATGAAATAGTCATTCAAGGAGATAAAGAAAATGCGTCATCTGCTTATAATTTATTAAATTATTTAATTGATATAATAAAAAAGCAGAAATTTTTATCTTATCAAGATATTGTTTATTCTATAAATATATTAAAAAACAGCGATGACTCTAATTCTTTAGATATAATGAATGATGTTGTGACTATTAGTGCTCAAGGCAAGAGTATAATGCCTAAAACTATTGGACAAAAAAGATATGTCGATGCTTTAAGGAAAAATGATATAGTATTTGGGATAGGACCTGCTGGGACAGGAAAAACTTATTTAGCAATGGCTATGGCTGTTCAAGCTTTTAAAAACAAGGAAGTCAACAGAATTATACTAACAAGGCCTGCTGTAGAAGCAGGAGAAAATCTAGGATTTTTGCCTGGGGATTTGCAAGAAAAAGTAGATCCATATTTAAGGCCAATATACGATGCGCTTTTTGATATTTTAGGTTCGGAAAATTTCTTCAGACTATTCGAGAAAGGGCTTATTGAGGTTGCCCCTTTAGCTTATATGAGAGGTAGAACTTTAAATTCTTCTTATGTAATATTAGACGAAGCACAAAATACAACAAATGAGCAAATGAAGATGTTTTTAACTAGGCTTGGATTTGGGTCTAAAGCCATTATAACAGGAGATGTAACACAAATAGATTTAGCTAAAGGAAAACAGTCTGGTTTAGTCACAGTATCTAAAATATTAAAGGGCATATCAGGAATAGAATTTATAAATTTAACAAGCGCAGATATCGTAAGACATCCATTAGTACAAAAGATTATTGAAGCATATGAGAGAGTTGACAATCAACAATAAGGGTAGATATTATGAATAGAAAAGAACTAAAAGCAAATGATTTTATAAATTATATATATAGATATAAATTAAATGCTATATTCATATCATTGTTTTTAATATCTATGATTGCGCTTGCAATTAGATATCAAAATCTCCAAACATTTTATGAGTTAAATAATGGTTTGCGAAATAATATTATCAATAAAGTTGGAATAAGCTTATTGATTTTAATTTTGACATCTGTATTCATATATTATTTATATAATTATGCTAAGGAAATAATTTTAAAGAGAAACGATTTGGCATTGTTATTTATAATAATGGGCATTAACATAATTATTAGTTTTTTTCTTAGGGACTATGCTTTATTTATTGTAACTTTTTCATTTGGTTCGATTTTAATATCTCAATTACTAGATCATAAAATTGCTATAGCTTCAAACTGCTTTATGTATTTAATATTGAATATATTGTTGCATGGGAATACTGTAAGTTTAATAATATCAGTGATTAGTATAAGTGCCGCAATATTGCTTACAAAAGAAACCGTACAGCGCAACAATCTAATTTTATGCGGAATGCAAATTGGGATTTTTGGAATAATCTTGTACACACTGTTTATTTTGTCTGGCTATTATGGTAAATTAGATTATAGAATTGCAATTGTAGAGTTATTTCTTGGAGGATTGATTTCTTCAATAATAGCTCTAGGCTCTTTGCCAATGTGGGAGAAACTTTTTGGAATTTTAACTTCCTTTAGATTGATAGAACTTTCAAATCCTAACCAACCATTATTGAAGCGACTTGCTATAGAAGCTCCAGGAACTTATCAGCACAGTATTTTGGTAGGAAATTTATCGGAAACAGCATGTGAAGCTATTGGAGCTAATTCATTGCTTGCGAGAGTTGGATCGTATTATCATGACATTGGTAAAATAAAAAGGCCTCTAATGTTTAAAGAAAATCAATTTGGCATAGAAAATCCGCATGATAAGCTTGATTTACTACAAAGCGTTGATATTATAACATCTCATAGAGATGATGGCATTCATTTAGCCCATGAATATAAACTTCCAAATGAGCTAATAGACTTTATTGACCAACACCATGGCACAACATTAGTTGCATATTTTTACAATAAAGCTAAAGAAGAAGGGTCAAGCCTTCCACAAGATAGGTTTAGGTATAAGGGGAAGAAACCACAGACAAAAGAAACTGCTATTGTGATGCTTGCTGACTCTTGTGAAGCAGCTATTAGAAGCATAAACAAACTAGATGAAGAAATGATTGCTAAAACAATTAAGAACATTGTTAAAACAAAATTGGATGACGAGCAACTTAATGAATCTCATCTTACTGTAAGAGATTTGCTCATCATACAGGAAATCTTTATTAGCTACTTTAGAGGAGTCTATCATCAAAGAATAGAGTATCAGACGACATTGGAGGAATAGGTATGAGAGTACTAATAGATAATAGACAAAGAAAAATTGACATTGACGAAGAAATTGAGTCTGCAATAAATAAAGCGATAAGGACATGCCTACAAATAGAAAAAAGGTCTTTGAACTACGAAGTTAGCATTTCCTTTGTTGATAATGACGAAATTCAAAGTTTAAATAAAGAGTATAGGAATTTAGATAAACCAACTGATGTTTTGTCATTTCCACTAGATGATTACGATCATAACACTGATCATTATATTTTAGGAGATATTGTAATATCAACTGATAAAGCAATAGAGCAAGCTATGGATTTTGGACATAGCATATTGAGGGAAATTATATATCTCACCGTGCATAGCATGTTTCATCTACTAGGATATGATCATATGAATGATGAGGATAAACAAATTATGAGAGAAAAAGAAAAAAGTGCTTTAAGAGAGATAGGTATATTTAGAACTGGCGAAGGTGATTAATTTGAATTTAAAAAGGCTAATTGAAAGTTTTAACTATGCTGTCAATGGAATTATTGCAACTATAAAAATGGAAAGAAACATGAAGATCCATTATACAATAGCTATAATAGTTTTAGTCTTGAGCTTAATGCTTAACTTTTCAAAGATGGAGTTTTTAATTCTCATTTTTGCCATAACTTTAGTTTTGGTTTCAGAATTGTTCAATACAGCCATTGAGAAAACTGTCGATATGATAACACTTGAATATCATCCGTATGCGAGAGTAATTAAAGACATATCTGCAGGAGCAGTTCTCATAGCTAGTATCAATTCCGTAATTGTAGGTTACCTTCTCTTTTTTGATAGATTGAATCCTTTTAAAGACATTGTGTTGCAGAGGATAAAGAATTCTCCTGTCTATTTAACTTTTATAGCATTACTCATAGTTGTTCTCATAGTTATTGGGTTAAAGAGCAGATTTTATAGAAAAAAGGGGACACCTTTTCAAGGTGGTGTAGTTAGTGGACACAGTGCCATTGCTTTTTTAATTGCTACGATTCTTTCAACTCTTATTGATAATTTGCTTACCATAACATTATCCTATGGACTAGCTTTTTTAGTGGCTGAGAGTAGAGTAGAAGGGGGGATACATTCTACCAGAGAGGTTGTTTTTGGCGCTTTGATAGGAACTTTAGTAGGCATAATGATATTTCAATTTATATACAAATAAATAAGGAGAGAACATAATGAACGATAGAGAATTAATAAAGTTGGCGATGGAAGCCAAAGAAAATGCTTATGTGCCATATTCAAAATTCAAAGTTGGTGCAGCCCTAATAACTGAAGATGGAAGTGTCTACACTGGTTGCAATATAGAAAACGCATCTTATTCACCAACAATATGTGCTGAGAGGACAGCTATTGCAAAAGCTGTTTCTGATGGGCACAGAAAGATAACCAAAATAGCTATTGTGGGAGATTCGCATTACACATATCCATGTGGAGTATGCAGACAAGTAATTAGAGAATTCGGCAAAGATTCAGAGATAATAATTGCTAATAATGAAGAAGCCTATAAAAAATACAATCTAAATGATTTGTTGCCAAATAGTTTTGGACCTGAAAACTTGATAAAAGAGGAAGAGAAAGATGTATAAGTCAGGTTTTGTAACAGTTATTGGCAGACCAAATGTAGGAAAATCAACATTGCTAAATCAGATAATTGGAGAAAAAATATCCATAATTTCTGATAAACCTCAAACAACTAGAAATAAAATACAATTAGTATACACTGAAGAAGATGTTCAAATTGTTTTCCTTGATACACCTGGAATTCAGACCCCAAAAAATATCTTAGGAGAATACATGTTAAAAGTTTCGAAATCAACATTAGATGAAGTTGATGTTGTGACTTTTATGGTTGACAATAGCATGGAAATAGGAAAACAAGACAAAGGAATTATCGAACAATTAAAAGATGTTAAAACTCCTATAATCCTGCTTATAAATAAAATCGATCAGCTAACAAAAGAAGAGATTGATTATCTAATTAATAAATATGAAGCTATGAACATGTTTGAAGATATAATACCAATATCTGCCATACAAAATAAGAATGTAGATTTATATATAAATGCGTTAAAAAAGCTATTGCCTGAAGGGCCTCAATATTATCCAGATGATATGATAACTGATCAACCCGAAAGAATGATAATTGCTGAAATAGTTAGAGAGAAAGCTCTTAATAATCTTGAGGAAGAAATTCCACATGGTATATATGTAGAAGTACAAGAAATTAAAGAAAGAGAAGGTAAAAATCTCTTAGATGTATATGTTAATTTATACTGTGAAAAAGAATCTCACAAAGGCATGATAATTGGGAAAAACGGGAAAATGCTTAAAAAAATAGGTACTGAAGCAAGAAGTGACATCGAAAAGCTAATGGATACTAAAGTAAATCTTAAAATCTGGGTTAAAGTTGAGAAAAATTGGAGAGACAAAGTAGATAAAGTTAAATATTTTGGTTATAAGCTTAGCTAGAAGAAGGATTAATATGGAAGAAACATTAAAAACTGAAGGAATAGTTATTAAATCATCTAGATTTAAAGAAAATAGTAAAATATTAACCGTTTTGACTCAAAGGTTTGGAAAGATTAATATCATGGCTCAAGGAGTCATGAAGCCAAATTCTAAAGCTCTTGCATACTCAGAAGTGTTTTCAACAAGTGAATTCATTTTGAAGAAAGGAAGAAATTTCTATTATATTATAAGCGCTGATTTGATTAATTCTCATTACTTTCTAAGAGAATCCATTGAAAAAATGGCAGTTGGTTTCTATTTTCTTGATTTGGTAGATAAATCTATTCCAGAGGAAGAAATAAATATAAAAATTTATAATATGTTAATAGTCGCGCTAAATAATCTAGAAGGCAGAGAAGTTGATTATATAGATTTAGTTCTCGGGTTTGAGTTAAAATTGATAAGCTTAATTGGTTACAAACCATATTTAGTAAATTGCATGGATTGCCATACAAATAATTCTAATAGCTGGTATTTCGATATTGAACAAGGCGGTATATTGTGTTCAAATTGTAAAACTAAGGAAAGCAAGTACATTGACTATAAGCATGTTAACAAGATGTCAAGGTATATAAGTTTACCTTTCAATGAATTGTCTAATTATACTGTTAACAGTGAAGACAAGTATAAATTGCATAACTTAGTTTATAAATACATTCAGACCAAGCTAGATATAAGAGAAATAAAGTCTTGGAACATTTTAAAAGATTTATTTGAAAATTCTATAACTTGACATATAAAAGAAAATTTGGTAGATTAAAATAAGTTATGAATATAGATATGCAATGATAAAGAAGGTCTTTTAATCTTATTTATAGAGAGCTTAGATTGGTGGAAACTAGGCATGTAGATTATTAGATTGGAGCTTTTGAGTATATGTACTACAAGTGGGTGCTTTTGCATCAACTAGGGTGGAACCGCGGAAGTAACCTTTCGTCCCTACTGGGACAGGAAGGTTTTTGTTATTTATAATAAAATTAAATATTAGGGGGACTAATATGAATTTCCAAGAGCTTATGTTAAAACTTTTGAATTTTTGGGGGGAAAAGGGCTGCTTGATAATGGAACCATACGATGTTGAAAAAGGTGCAGGGACGATGAATCCTCATACTTTCTTGAGAGCTTTAGGTCCAGAACCTTGGAGGGTTGTTTATGTTGAACCTTCCAGAAGACCTGCTGATGCAAGATATGGAGAAAATCCAAACAGAGTTTATCAGCATCATCAACTGCAAGTAATATTAAAACCTAGTCCAGATAATATTCAAGATTTATACCTTGAGAGTTTGAAAGCTATTGGTATTGATCCAATCAAACATGATATAAGATTTGTAGAAGACAATTGGGAGGCACCGACTTTAGGAGCATGGGGACTGGGCTGGGAAGTCTGGCTTGATGGTATGGAAATAACACAGTTTACTTATTTTCAGCAAGTTGGAGGTATAAATTGTGATTTAGAATCCGGAGAGATCACTTATGGACTAGAGAGAATTGCCATGTATTTACAAGATGTTGACAATGTCTTTGATATTAAATGGAATGACAACATCACTTATAGGGACATATTTGCAAAAGCTGAGTACGAGCATTCGGTATACAGTTTTGAAAAAGCAGATATAAGTGTTTTGAATAATCTTTTTAATATTTATGAAAATGAAGCTAATAAGATATTAGAACAAGGATTAGTGTTACCAGCTTATGACTATGTGCTTAAATGTTCTCATACTTTCAACGTATTAGACGCAAGAGGCGCAATATCTGTATCTGAAAGAACAAACTTTATAGCTAGAGTTCGTAACTTAGCTAAAAATATAGCTTCTATGTATATAAAACAAAGAGAAGAAATGGAATTTCCACTTTTACAAAAGGCAGGTGAAATGAATGACTAGAAGATATTTTTTAGAAATTGGTGTTGAAGAGCTCCCTGCTAGATTTATAGATGACGCTCTTGTTCAATTAAAAAATAATTTTGAAAACACCATGAATGAAAATAGAATAAAATACGAAGCTATTTCAACATTTCAATCACCAAGAAGACTAGCTATTGATCTAATAGGATTAGAATCACGAGGTGAAAGTGAAGAGGTTATTGTAAAAGGACCTGCCAAGCGCATAGCATTTGATCAAGATAACAATCCGACTAGAGCATTGGAAGGATTTATGAAGGGACAAAATGTAAAATTAGAAGACATTTACTTTGATACAGTGAACAATGAAGAATATGTATTTGTAAAAAAAATCAATGAGGGCAGACTATTAGAAGATGTATTGAAAGATAATATTGCTAATAATATAAGAAATATCACTTTCCCTAAGTCTATGAGATGGGGAGGAAAGAACATAAAATTTGCTAGACCAATCAGGTGGATTGTATCTCTACTTGATGACGAAATCATGGAATTTGATTTTGAAGGCATCACAGTTTCAAATGTAACAAGAGGTCATAGATTTTTAGGAAGTCAAAACATTGTAATAACAGAAATTGGACAATACAAAGAACTGATGAGACAAAATTACGTCATAGTGGATCCTCAAGAAAGGAAAGATACAATTAAGTACAATTCACAAAGATTAGCAAGAGAAAAGGGTGGGAATGTTTTAAGAGATGATGAATTGTTAAATGAAGTAACAAATTTAGTGGAGTATCCAACTCCTATTATGGGGAGAATTAAGGATGAATATTTGAATTTGCCATTTGATGTAGTTGTTACTCCTATGAGAGATCACTTGAGATTTTTCCCCTGCGTAGATGATAAAAACAGACTACTACCATATTTTATCACTATTCGCAATGGTGATGATAGATTTATTGACACAGTAATTAAAGGAAACGAGAAAGTACTAGGAGCTAGGCTAGAGGATGCAAGGTTTTTCTACAATGAAGATATTAAGTATCCTTTAGAAACATATGTTGAAAAACTTAAGAGACTAACTTTCCAAGAAAAATTGGGCACTATGTATGACAAAACCATAAGGATTCAAAGACTCTCAGGGAAAATAGCTGATTACTTAGAAGTTGGGGAGGAAACTAAGAAAAATATTTTACGAGCTAGTTACCTTTCAAAAGCTGATTTAGTAACTAAAATGGTTACTGAGTTTACTGAACTTCAAGGTAAAATGGGCATGGAATATGCTGAAAAATCTGGAGAGAACAAGATAGTTAGCCAAGCAATTTTTGAACAATATTTACCACGATTTGCACAAGACAATTTACCTACTACGACTGCTGGTGCAATTTTATCTATAGCTGACAAATTGGATTCTATTTGTGGCCTATTCGCAATTGGAATTCAACCTACTGGTTCTCAAGATCCTTTTGCATTGAGAAGAGGAGCATTGGGAATAATAAATATAATTATAGACAAGAAATTAAATGTGTCTTTAAAAGATATGATTGATTTCTCGCTTTACATTTATATTGAAGAGAATAGCCTAGCATGTGATTTCAATAAAGTCAGAAGCGAGATATTTGATTTCTTCATGGCAAGAGTTAAAAACATGTTAACAGAGCAAAGAATTAAACATGATGTTGTAGATGCTATAATTAGCACTGGAACAGACAACATTTATGACATAGTCATTCGAGCAGAGAAGATTGTGAATTGGTTAAAAGGAGAAGAAGCACAAAAAACTATAGTATCCTTCGATAGATTGACTGCTTTGTCTCAAAAAGCTACTTCTTCCAATGTTGTCAGAAATTTATTATCTGTGGATGAGTTAGAATTATATGATGCTTATAACAAAATAGAAGACAAAGTAAACACATATATAAATAAAAAAGAGTATGATAAAGCATTGGATTTATTAGGATATTTATCAGATCCAATAAATAGATATCTAGACAATGTAATGGTTATGGTAGATGATGATAATATAAGAAACAACAGATTGGCATTGATTAAGTTGATTAGAGATAAATCATTGGATATTTGTGATTTATCACTTATACAGATATAAGACATAGGTTTAGGCTAGAGTGTTCAATAAGAGCACTCTTTTTCATTCAAATTAAACAAGGTATTAAAAAATTTAAATAGAATATTAAATATGTGTTTTATTATAACAAGAATGGAGATAATAATATGAACATACGGCAAATAGCTGAAGAAGAAGAAAAAATAAGACTATCTCCTTATGCTAAATTGAGTAGTGATACTAAAGGCAGGCAAAAAGAAGAAGCAAAATGTGAGATACGTATGGAATTTCAAAGAGATAGGGATAGAATAATTCACTCTAAAGCATTTCGTAGGTTAAAACATAAGACTCAGGTATTTATAGCGCCTGAAGGGGATCACTATAGAACAAGATTGACACATACACTTGAAGTTTCACAAATTGCAAGAACAATTGCTAGAGCGCTGAGACTCAACGAGGATTTGGTCGAAGCTATTTCTCTAGCACATGATCTTGGGCATACTCCATTTGGACATACAGGTGAAAAAGTATTAAACAATTTACATCCAAATGGATTTAAACACAATTTACAAAGTCTCAGAGTCGTAGATTTGTTAGAATATCATGAAGACAGGCCTGGACTTAATTTGACTTTTGAAGTTAGAGAGGGTATAATTAATCATTCTGGAGAAAATTTATCAAGTACATTGGAAGGTCAATTAGTAAAATATGCAGATAGGATTGCATATATTAATCATGACATTGATGATGCAATTAGGGCAGAAGTTATCAACGTAAAAATGTTACCAAAGGAATGTTTAAGTGTGTTAGGTGAAACACATGGAAAGAGAATCAACACCTTAATAACTGACATAATAGAGAATAGCAACAACCGAAATTCAATATCAATGAGTGATGCAATTAGTATGCAAATGGAAAATTTAAGGCAATTCATGTTTGAAAATGTGTATTTTAATAAAAAAGCTAAAAAAGAAGATGACAAGGCTGAATATATCGTTGAACAAGTATATAATTATTTTATAAATCACTTTGACAAATTGCCTGAAGACACTAAAAAAATTTATACTGATACACCAGCAACAAAAGAGGATATCATATGTGATTATATAGCTGGTATGACTGACAGATTCATATTGAATACATTTATGGACTTATTCGTTCCAAAGGCATGGGACAGAATTTGAAGATGGTGATAAGAGAATGGTACAGTTAGGAGAGAATGTTGTCGAAAAAATAAAAGAAGAAGTAGATATTGTTGAATTAATAGGGGGTTATGTTCAACTAAAAAGGACTGGCATTAACTATGTAGGGTTATGCCCATTTCATAGTGAAAAAACTCCGTCTTTCACTGTCTCGCCGAATAAAAAGCTCTACCATTGTTTTGGCTGTGGAGAAGGCGGAGATATTATTGGTTTTATAATGAAGAAGGAGAACCTTGACTTTATTGAAGCTGTAAAATTCATAGCTGAAAAATATAACATAGATATAGATATAAAAGAGAATAACATTGACAATAGTTTAAAAAATAGAATATATGATATAAATAAATTAAGCTGCGAATTCTATTATAATAGTCTGTTTAAAAACAAAATTGCTTTAGAATATCTATCTAAAAGAAAGGTTAATGCAAAAACAGCTAGAGAATTCTATATTGGATATGCCGATGATTCATGGGATGGATTAGTCAATTTTCTTAAAGAGCATGGAATATCTGAAGAGGAAATTGTCAGAGCTGGATTGGCAAGTAGAAAGAAGAATGGCAATGGATATGTTGATAGATTTAGAAATCGCATCATATTTCCAATCTATGATATTAAATCAAGGGTTATTGGATTTGGTGGAAGAGTTTTAGATAATTCATTACCTAAGTACTTAAATTCACCTGATACTCTAGTTTTTAATAAAGGGAATCATTTATATGGTTTAAATAATTACCTTAAATCATCTAATAAAGAAAGAATAATTTTGGTTGAAGGCTACATGGATGTAATTTCACTTTACAGTAATGGGATTACCTGTGCTGTTGCAAGCTTAGGAACAGCATTTACCATTAATCAAGCAAAACTCATAAAACAGTACAATTCTAATGTATACTTGTGTTATGACTCTGATGAAGCAGGTCAAAGGGCAAATTTAAAGGCAATTGATATTTTCATAAGAGCGGGCATAGAGCCAAAAGTAATAATGTTACCAACTGGAACTGACCCTGATGATTTTATCAAAGAAAATGGAATTGATGAATTTGAGAAAGCAGTAGAAAAAGCTTTATCCTATGTTGAATTTAAGGTATTTACAATTGAAAGAAAGTTCGACATTACTAAAGAAACTCAAAAAATCGAATTTATAAGAGAAATGGCCAAAATATTGAGTGAAGTTAAATCTCCCGTAGCAAGAGAGATATATTTACAAAAATATTCTAATAAATACAATGTTTCTAAAGAAGCAATATTATCAGAAATGGGTATAAATATTCATAGAGAAACAAAACAGACAAATAAAAATACTAAAATCAACAAATCTTCGTATCCAAAAGCTGAGTTAGAAGCGATTTCTTTACTATTATTGGATAACGAGGAATCTAGGAAATTAGCAGAGAGACTTGATGACGAGTATTTTCAAGATTTTTACTGCAGACTATGCTTTTCCACGTTAAAAAATAGAGTAATAGCGGGGAAAGAAATATCACCGCAAGCTATTTTAGAAGATCTCATAGATTATACTGAATTCAGACCACAGATAGAAAACATTCTTTATAGAGAGATAGAATATGATTTTAGCAATTTAAATGATTTTATAAATGACATTGTAAAAAGCTTGGAGCTGAATATGATTATTAATCAACGTGATAAATTGATAAGTAAAATAAAAGAAATTGAGAATGACGATAATTACAAAGAAGAAGTTATTAAACTTACAATAGAAGTAGCTAAACTTAATAAGAAGATAGCTCTTATTAACACTAGTGGGGAGGAAGTAAGTTGGACGAAAAAGTAAAAGAAAATAAAAATAATTTAACGAATAAACAAATGGCAGAAAACAGCTTGATTCAAAAGGGTAAGAAAAAAGGCATGTTAACGCATAAAGAAATATTGGACACCCTTGAAAGTGTAGAGCTCGAACCAGAAGAAATCGATGAATTTTACCAAAAACTAGAAGATTTAAATATTGACATAATTGGTGACAAAGAAGAAATAGAAGATATAGAGATAATTGAAGATCCGGATGATTTAATATCAGATGTTGATGAAACAGATATTGAAGCAGATGAGGACTTAAAAGGAGATATATCAATACCTAAAGGCGTAAGCGTCGATGACCCAGTTAGAATGTATTTAAAAGAAATTGGGAAAATTCCATTACTGACAACAGAGGAAGAAATAGAACTTGCAAAAAGAATGGAGAACGGCGACGAAGAAGCAAAAAGAAAACTTGCTGAAGCAAATCTACGATTAGTAGTTAGCATTGCAAAAAAATATGTAGGTAGAGGAATGCTTTTTCTAGACTTAATTCAAGAAGGAAATCTTGGATTAATGAAAGCTGTTGAAAAATTCGAATATAAAAAAGGCTTTAAATTCAGCACATATGCAACTTGGTGGATTAGACAAGCTATTACCAGAGCAATAGCAGATCAAGCAAGAACTATAAGAATTCCAGTACACATGGTAGAAACAATCAATAAATTAGTTAGAATTCAAAGACAATTGGTTATGGAACTAGGAAGAGACCCAACACCTGAAGAAATTGCTGCAGAAATGGAAATGGACGTCGACAAAGTAAGAGAGATCATGAAAATTGCTCAAGAACCAGTTTCTTTAGAAACTCCTATTGGGGAAGAAGAAGATAGCCACTTGGGCGATTTCATACCTGATGAAGAAATACTTGCTCCTGCTGATGCAGCAACATTTACAATGTTAAAGGAACAGCTGATGGAAGTATTAGATAGCTTGACTCCTAGAGAACAAAAAGTATTAAAGCTTAGATTTGGGTTAGAAGACGG
This sequence comes from Soehngenia saccharolytica DSM 12858, assembly GCF_059568515.1. NCBI lineage: Bacteria > Bacillati > Bacillota > Tissierellia > Tissierellales > Tissierellaceae > Soehngenia > Soehngenia saccharolytica. The sequence continues at coordinate 24,980 of NZ_JCANTN010000002.1, forward strand.
TAGAGCTAGAACACTAGAAGAAGTTGGGAAAGAATTTGATGTGACAAGAGAACGAATTAGACAAATTGAAGCAAAAGCATTGAGAAAATTAAGACACCCAAGTAGAAGCAAAAAATTGAAAGATTTTTTAGAATAAGATTCGTTTAACGAATCTTATTTTTGAAAGGAGTAATTATGAAATTATCAGAAAGACTTCAATCAATTGTTAATTTTGTGCCTCATAATTCAATTGTTGCAGACATTGGCACTGATCATGGCTATGTGCCTTATAAATTAATAGAGAGCAGGAAATCGAAACAAGTCATTGCTACAGATATCAGCAAAGATTCTCTTAACAAAACAATATCTGCCATTAGACAAGATTTATTAATTGGTGAGGAAATAATTACGAGAGTAGGAAATGGATTAGAACCAATTAAACCGTTTGAAGTAGACACAGTGATAATTGCCGGAATGGGTGGGACTCTTATAGCAGATATATTAAGTAAAGACTTAAAGAAAGCAGATAGTTTTATTGATTTTATTTTACAACCTATGGTCGCATCAACCGAGTTAAGGCTATTTTTAAATCAGAACGGATTTGAAATAATTGATGAAGACTTAGTTGCAGAAGACGGCTTTATTTATGAAATCATTCATGCAAAAAGAGGACTCGAATTGATACCGGATGATATATATTTTGAAATTGGCAGGAAATTAATACAAAACAAACACCCCTTGCTAGAAGAATTTATTCACAGAAAAATAAATCAAGCTCATTCGATTATTTCGGATTTAAACAAACACTGCGATTCACTTAAAGCACAAGAAAGAAAATACAACTTGGAGAAGAAATTAGCAAAATATCAGGAGGTGTTAGAATGCTTGTAGGAGATATTATAAATGTAATTGAGAATTATGCTCCTTTGTTCCTATCAGAAGAGTGGGACAATCCAGGACTGCAAGTTGGAAGTTTGTCAAATAACGTTAATAAGGTATTATTATCATTAGATTTAACTGAGGGAGCAATAAAAAAGGCTATTGACAATAGATGCGAATTGATCATAACTCATCATCCATTGTTATTCAATGCAACTTCTTCAATAGATTTATCGACTACAAAAGGAAAGTTAATAGAAAATTTAATAAAAGCAAATATAAGTGTATATTCAGCGCACACTAATCTAGATTTGACAATAGACGGGGTAAATGACATCCTCGCAAATCTTATTGGAATTAAGAATACAAGGGTTTTAAAGCCAACAATAGACAATTATTTATATAAAATAGTGGTGTATGTTCCAAAAACTCATGAACAACAAATATTAAAAGCATTATCCATTTCTGGAGCAGGATTTATAGGTAATTATAGTGATTGTAGTTTTTCTTCGATCGGAATAGGTAGATTTAAGCCTCTTGAAGGTAGCAATCCATTTATTGGGGAATTAAATAAAGTTGAAGAAGTAGAAGAAGTAAGAATTGAAGCTATAGTGACAAAAGAAATTTTACATAAAACAATCTTCGAAGTAAAAAAATCGCATCCTTATGAAGAAGTAGCTTTAGACATTTTTAAATTGGAAAACCCAAATGAACAATACGGTTATGGAAGAGTTGGAGATGTGGATCCTTTATCGTTAAATGAAATTGCCGATATAATAAAATTAAGATTAGAAACTGAAAACCTAATCGTTTATTGCAATAAAGATATACAAATTAGAAGAGTCGCTGTATGTGGAGGAAGTGGGAGTGACTTTATAGTTGAAGCAAAAAAAGAAAATGCTGACTTATATTTGACTTCAGATATAAAATATCATGATGCACAGCTAGCTAAAGAGTTAGATTTGATTTTAATAGATGCTGGTCATTATTACACTGAAAAACCAGTATTAAAAAAACTAAGAGAAGTCATAAATAAGAAATTTGGGAATCAAATTGAGTGTATTATACATCAAGATCCATCGTATTGCTATAATATTTTATAGGAGGAGAAAATATGAGGGACTTAGATTTAATATATCAACTTGATAATTTATATTTAGAATTGGATTTAAAAGAAAAAGAATTGGAACATATAGAAAGAAGACTTGATATACAAAAGAGAAATGATGAAAAACAAAGATATCAATTGGAACTAGAAAACTTACATAAGATTATTAATGATAATCAAACTGAGTTAAGAAGAAAAGAAAACCAATTAGAGGATATGAAATATAAACTTAGTAATTTAAAGAATAGTTTTGAAAAAGCCAATGTAATAGATAACAAACAATATGAACATTTTATATCATCCGTTGAGAATTATGAAGAAAAAATAGATACCGCAGAATTAGAAATTCTTGACATAATGATAAATGAGGATAAAATAAATAATAAAATTGTTAAAACTAAAGATAAGATCAACGAAATTACTGAAGAATTAGAGAATTTGATCAAAAGCTATGATTTAAAAATAATTGATTTAAAGCAGGAAATAGTCAGCTTAAAATACCAGATACTGACTTTGAAAGAAATCATATCAGTAGACAAATTATTGAAATACGAAAAAATTAAAGTAAAGAGAAAAAAAGCTGTAGCAATAGTTAAAGACAAAGCTTGTTCTTCATGTGGAATGATATTACCAACATCATACTTTGATTTTTTACAAAAAAATGATGATATAATTTTATGTGAAAATTGCGGGTGTATTTTATACTATAAAAAAGAATAGAATTATGTAAATTCTTTCCCGAGTTTAAGTTAGGCTATTTATTTGAATATATGTTTGTGGTATAATAATATCAGGAGTAAGTTGTATGGTCGCATGCGAGAGCATGAGGAAAGTCCGTGCTCCACAGAGCAAGATGCTGGGTAATACCCAGTGGGGGTGACCCTAAGGATAGTGCAACAGAAATATACCGCCTTTAATGGCAAGGGTGGAAAGGTGAGGTAAGAGCTCACCAGCATTTAGGTGACTAAGTGGCTATGTAAACCCCATCTGGAGCAAGACCAAGTAGGAGCCACAAAAGATAGTTGCTCGCTATCGCTCCAAAGGTAGGTCGCTTGAGCATATTGGCGACAATGTGCCTAGATAGATGACCATATAAACAGAACACGGCTTACAGACTTACTCGTTACATGAACTGATTATGGTAGTCCCATAATCAGTTCTTTTTAATTTACGATCTCGCTTATGATTAATTAGCTAATTATGCTAGGCATGTGCAAACTATTTTCTGAAAAATTATTTGAAAATAGTTTTTACTATTATGGGATTGAAATCGTATTGCGGTAATAAGCTAACATAATTATATTGTTAAAAAATAGATTTATTTTTGTAATCATTTTGTAATAATTGTGTTGTATAATTCGACGTAGTAAATTATAATTTAACTAATAGGGCAATTAAGAAGACAAAGGGGTGTAGATTTTGAGAAACAGAATATACAATACAATTATGTTAGCTTTATTTGTCGTTGTAATTGGTTTTGGATTTAAAGATGCGGGTGTTTTTGTTACAGACTATACGGTTAAAGAAGAGGAAAAATCTGTTCAATCTTTTGAAGATGGAGAAAAAGTAGTACTAATCAAAGAAAATAAAGATTCATATCAAGTAAACAAAGATGGCACATCGTATTTAATACCCAAAAATGTCATGATTAGAACAACGAGAGGTACCAATGAGTATGAAAGTATTTCTGATACAAAAGTCTATGCCGAAGCTTCTTGCGACTCAGAGGTTATTGACACTATTAAAGCAGGCACTGTTGTTACTTTGAACAAGACGCATAATAATTTTGGTTTTTTTACATATGCTAGCAACAAGAAGTCTGGATTTATTGAATTTTCATCTTTAAAACGCATTGAGAAACAGAACATAACTTACGGATATGCAACAGATGATAAAGTAGTAAAAAATGATGGAAAATATTTAGCTTTGATTAAAAATGAAAGCGTATCTATTGTAGATTACAAAGATGGTAAGTATAAAGTTTCTGACAAGAAGGGAAATATTTTCATTGTTGGGAAATCTTTAATTAATTTGTATGAAACATCTGAAGAAGCTAGTAGAGGTACATCTAGATCGGTAAGCGAGAACATAACAAATGTCGTTACAAAGGCATATAGTTTGATTGGAAAGCCATATGTATATGGCTCAGCCGGACCCAATAGTTTTGATTGCTCTGGATTTACATATTCAATATATAAAAATGTTCTAGGTATTGTGCTACCTAGATCTTCAAGATATCAAGTATCAGCAGGAATTAAAATAAGCAAATCTGAGTTAAGGCCTGGAGATTTGGTGTTTTTTAATACTGTGGGAAGCAATATTTCGCATGTAGGGTTGTATATTGGAGAAGGGAATATGATACACGCTTCTTCTGGCAAAGGCAGGGTTAGAATAGATACTATTTTATCTGGATGGTACAGTGGACGCTATGTAACAGCTAGAAGAATAGTTAAATAAGTGCTTTTTCTAAAGCACTTTTATTTATAAAGTTCGAGAGGTGTAAATATGGGATTAATAATAGATGGTAAAATGATAGCTAAAGAAATAAAAGAAGACATCATAATACAAGTTGAACATCTCAGAAAAGAAAATCATATTCCCAAACTTGCGATTGTAAGATTAGGCAACAACGCAGGAGATATTTCATATGAAAAGAGCATTATGAAATCATGTACAGAAGTGAATATTGAAACAAAAAATTTCACACTTGACAACAATATAAGTACTGAAGAACTACAACAAATTATTAATCAACTCAATGAAGATACAACCATATCTGGAATTCTTTTATTTAGACCGCTACCAAAACATATAGATGAAAATTTAATTAGAAATTCAATAAATGTCAATAAAGATGTTGATTGTATGCATCCTCTTAATTTAGAGAGGATATTTGAAGGTGATTACAGTGGTTTTACACCATGTACATCTAAAGCAGCATTATTGGCCATATTAAATAGTGGAATTGAATTAGATGGCAAAACAGTTGCTGTAATCAATAGATCGATGGTTGTCGGGAAACCTTTATCTATGATGCTATTATCCAACAATGCTACTGTGACAATTTGCCACTCAAAGACTAATGATTTAAAGAAAATAACTAAGAACTCTGACATTGTAGTAACGGCATTAGGACGTGCAAAATATTTTAATAAAGACTATTTTACAAATAATTCTATAGTGATTGATGTTGGTGTGAGTCAAGACAAAGATGGGAAATTATCAGGGGATGTTGACTTTGAGGATGTTGTAAATAATGTAGGAATGATTACTCCAGTACCAGGTGGAGTTGGTAGCATAACAACATGCGTCTTATTAGAAAATGTAGTAAAAGCGTCCATAAAAAAATCAACCTTGATTTAAACAAGGTTGATTTTTTTATGGATTATTTTCATCTCCGGGTGGTAGATTACTATTACCGTTATTGTTGCCATTATTGTCATTGTTACCATTACCATTATCAATTGGGTTTTCTGGTTCCATAGGTTCTTCAGGGTTTTGAGGCTCTTCTATTGGAGGAACGACAATGGTTGATTCATTATGATCAGTACAAATTTCTGTTGGAGCTTCATATATATAATCGCTTGGTGCTATACCTCCATTTTCAGATGGAACATATGGTGGATTTCTTTTTATAAATACTCTAGATTCTACATTTTCAATCGGGCAAAATTCATTTGCTATTTTGCCATTTGTTTTATCAATCATTAATTCTACATGCGTAGTGCACGATGTAGTAGGTTCTGTTCCGCTTACGAAGAGTTCCTCTCTCACTGTTCCTCTTGGATCTTTAGAACAAAGTTCAGATGGGAGCAACCCTGACTGAGTGCAAATAGTTTTAGTCACAATACCATCAGGTCTTGGAAAACTCATTTTACTCTCTAAACCATCATGTATAACGGTATTTATATGTTTCCACAGCATTGCAGCAGTACTACTACCTTTAGATAGCGTTATTTTAGGCATATCATTTCCAATCCAAGTTCCAGTTACATAATATGGTGTATAACCCACAAACCAAATATCAGCTTGATTTTGCGTAGTTCCAGTTTTACCAGCCACTGCCATATTAGGAAGTTTTGCCCTAGAAGCAATACCATTTGTAACAGTGGTTCTTAATATATCTCCCATTATATATGCCACTTGTTCAGAAGTAATTCTATTTTCCTCAGGGATATTATCTATTAGAACATTTCCATTCTTATCTAAGACTTTAGTAAAAGATATTGGTTCAACATATACCCCTTTATTTGCTATAGCTCCATATGCAGCAGTTAGTTCCAATGGAGTAAGACCTTTGCTCATACCACCTAATCCCAAAGCTGATAAGTTTTCATCATTAATATTAGGATTATCTTTTGCAGTTACAATGCTTTTATCAATACCTAATTTATTTAAGAAAGAGATTGAAGTATCAATTCCAATATCTTTTAGTACTTTTACAGAATTCACATTGACAGATTGTTCAACACTTTTTCTTAACGTATGGAGTCCTCTATAACCTGAGTACCAGTTTTTAGGCCAAAGTTCTCCGCTAGCATTATAATATGGAACATCGTCTATTACACTAGCAGCAGTGTAACTAGAATTTAGTGCTGGCCAATATACAGCGATTGGCTTAATGGCAGAACCAGGTTGCCTTTGAGAATCAGTGGCTCTATTTAAAATACGAGACCCTTTAACATCTCTTCCGCCTACCACAGCTTTTATATAGCCTGTTCTGTAATCAATAGTGATGGTTGCTGATTGTGGTTGTACTATACCTTGTTTTTGGACATAATAATATTTATTATTTAATATTAGATTTCCATCAACTAATTCAAAGAAGTCTTGATTGGAATCTAAATAAGATTTATCAATGACAATTTTCCCATCATCCACTTTATATTTACTTTCATCAATCATTACAGAACCAACAGTATGGGTTATTAAATTCTTATCTTCATCAACAGTATAAAAATCTGCAATATCAAAATGTTTTTCGTATGGCGTAATTTTCTTGCTGTTTATTATTAAGTTACCATTCTCAAATGCATATTCATTTGAAGTCAATATTAAGTTTAAATCTTCAGTCATTAAATTGCTTTTTCTATAAAATATAATATTGCCATTTGAATCAACTATGTCACCTGATCTATTGCTAGACCAATCAATTAATACAGGATTTTTATAGCCAGAAGTATTTCCGACCAAAATCTCTAAGAAATTATCATAAATATCTTCTAACTGTCTTTGCATCTTTAGATCTATAGTCGCATATATACTCAAACCACCTGTATAAAGAAGATCTTGAGCTTGCTCTAAAGTATAGCCATTAACCTCCATTAGCTTATCTACAACATCATTCTTTACCATATCTGTAAAATATGAAGTTATATCAGCTATTTTTTTTTGTTCGGGTTTAATGCTCATTTTTATATCTTGGTTTATAGCTTCATTATATTGGTCTTGTGTTATTTTGCCTAATTCTAACATTTTTTGTAAAACGATTCTTTGCCTGCTTACAGATTTTTCATTGAACACACATATATATTTTTCGCCTAAAACTTCTATTTCACCAACTTGGAAATCTGTTGTAGGGTCGAATTCCTCAGGTTTTACTCTATAATATGGTTGATAATTACTTGTACTTTTTACAATTCCCGCAAGCATTGCAGATTCAGCTAAAGTTAGATCTTCAACATCTTTAGAAAAATAAGTTCTCGCTGCTTCTTGTACGCCATAAGCATTTTGACCAAAATAATTTCTATTTAAATATGCCTCCAGAATTTGCTCTTTAGTCAATACTTTTTCTACTTGCAATGCTAGATAAGCCTCTTTAACTTTTCTAGTAATTGAAACATCATTAGTCAGATAGACATTTTTGACTAATTGCTGAGTTATCGTGCTACCACCGCGGAGACTACCGCTTTTGATATTGTCAATCACTGCAGCTCCTATACCTCTTATGTCAACGCCTGGGTGCTCGTAGAACCTTTCATCTTCAATTGCCACGAAAGCATCTAATAAGTATTTAGGCATTTTATTTATACTTACGACAGTCCTTAATTCTTCTGCTTGTATCTTTTCTACTACATTTCCTTCCAAGTCATATATTGTTGAAGTTTGATTTAATGAAGAAACTATTGTAGTTGGATCTATCTCTGGAGCTTCTTTAATAATTCCAACTATGCCAATACCCATAATACCTGACAACAATATGCCTAAGAACAACAATGAAAGTAATATTATTTTAAGAGTTTTCAAATTGTAGCCCTCACTTTCTATAAAGAAAATAAATGTTAAAATGTTAAATAGTGAATTACTTTGATAATTATAACATAATAATCGAATCTGTAAAAGTATTGCATATTACAGTGCAGAAATATAGTATAATAAACATATTAATGCTATAATATTTTTGAAAAGTGGTGTTTAAATGGAAAATATAGAAAAGACTCTGATAGTCGGTGTGGAATTGCCTAGTGAAGATATCGAAGATTCATTAGACGAATTAAAAGAATTAGTGAAAGCTGCTGGAGGAGAGGTTTTAGCGAGTGTAGTTCAGAAAAGAGAAAGAATAGATTCCAAATATTATATTGGGAAAGGGAAAGTTGATGAAATAAAAGATATATCTGATAAAATGGACGTAGACTTGATTGTGTTTAATAATGAACTTTCACCTGCACAATTAAGAAATCTAGAAGATGTCATAAATAAGAAAATAATTGATAGAACTACCCTCATATTAGATATTTTTTCAAAAAGAGCTATATCCAAGGAGGGCAAGCTTCAAGTAGAATTGGCACAACTAAAATACTTTATGCCAAGATTGACTGGAATGAGAGACTATCTATCAAGAGAAGGAGGAGGAATAGGGACTAGAGGGCCTGGGGAACAAAAGCTTGAAACAGACAGAAGGCACATACAAAAAAAGATTAACAACATAGAACTCAAGTTAGAACAGATTGAACGCGAAAGGGAATTAAAGAGAAAAAAAAGAACATCTTCCAACATACCCGTAGTTGCATTAGTCGGATATACAAACTCGGGAAAATCAACTATACTAAACCAAATAATTAGAAAACATTCTTCTACTGATAAGAAAGTTTATTCTGAAGACATGCTATTTGCAACATTAGATACTGCCCATAGAAAGGCAAAATTGGCAAATGGAATGGAAGTAATATTTGTAGACACTGTAGGTTTTGTTTCAAAACTCCCAACAAAACTGGTAGAAGCTTTTAAGAGCACTCTGGAAGAAATAAAATATGCAGATTTGCTTATTCATGTAATAGACTCATCAAATAAAAATATTGATCTTCAGGTAAAGACCACACTAGATATAATAAAGGAGCTAGGAGCTAATCAAATTCCAATGATCAACGTTTTGAATAAAATAGACAAGACTTCAAAGACTGAATTGGTATTCAATATGAACAATTTGGATGATAGGATATTTATTTCCGCACTAGATGATAATGATATAGACAATTTATTGGAGCGAATCCAAGAGAAATTGACGTCAATAAAAAAATGAATTTTCATTAAATTAGAACTAGAGGATGATTTATGAAGAATTTAATTTATAGAACACTTTATAAAAATGGGAAAGCTGAGTTGGAAATTAGCAAATCGAAATTCATAGCATCATCATTTCCTATTCAAACTCAACAGCAAGCTATTGATATAGTCGATGAAATTTCAGAACTATATAAAGATGCAACACATAATTGCTATGCATATGTTATATCTAATTCTAATCTAATAGAGAAATTTAGCGATGATGGAGAGCCTTCTGGAACTGCAGGACTTCCAATATTACAAATCATTAAAAACAAAGAGTTAACCAACACCCTCATTATTGTTACTCGATATTTTGGAGGAGTAAAGTTAGGTAAAGGCGGATTGGTGAGAGCATATACAAACGCTGCACTAGGAGCTATCCTAGATTCAAAGATAGCAATTATGAAAAAGCATTCCATTTATAGACTGACAATCAATTACAGCCATAAGAACATAGTAGATAAAGTGATAAAAGAACAAAATTTATTAGTAGAGAACTCAAGCTATTTAGATAAAATATCTATTGAGATTGCAATTGAAATGGATAAAGAAGATCATATTTTACGTAGACTTATAGATGCTACAAATGGTGAAGTAAATATTGAAAAAATTAATGTTTTATACAAACCATTTTCAGTTGAATAATGACTTTAAAATGGGTATATATTTATGCGAGGTGATTAAGATGAGAGGTTATGAAAGCTTAAAAGAACAAATGCTAAACTTAAAGAATTGGGCAGTAATAGGTGTAACTGCAAAGAAAGACAGATACGGATATAAGATTTGGAAAATATTAGGTGAACACGGATACAATGTATATGGAGTTAGTCCAAACTATGATGAAATCGAAGGGGTAAAGATATATCATTCCATTGGAGATATTCCTGATAAAATTGATGTAGTGGACATGGTAGTTGCACCTAAAATCAGTTTAAATGTATTAGATGAAATAAAAGAAAAAGATATTGAGCTTGTATTTTTCCAACCTGGATCATATGATGAAGAAGTTCTTAAGAAAGCAGATGAACTAGGGTTATCTTATATAATAGAGGATTGCATATATGCAACTCTTAAAGCAATGGAAAACTAAATTTAGTAAAATGTTTCAATTGCATAGCCATCATTGGCTATGACGTTATTATACTAGGGAGTGAAATAATGAAAGATCCGCATAAAGAAATAGAATCAATAGTTCAATGGTTAAGAGAAAAAGTATCGTCAGCTGGAGCAAAAGGTTTAGTTTTTGGCTTGAGTGGAGGGATAGACTCTGCTGTAGTAGCAGGGATAAGCAAATTAGCTTTTCCAAGCGAATCATTAGGAGTTATCATGCCCATCAATAGCAATGTACAAGATGAAAGCGATGCGCTTTTAGTAGCAAAAACATTAGATTTAGATACCATAAACATCGACTTGAGTGGTATTTATCAAAACTTTCTCAAATCATTGCCATTTGATGGAGAAAATCCTATGGCAAAAGCCAATTTAAAGCCAAGACTTAGAATGATGACTTTATATTTTTTTGCGCAAGAAATGAATTATCTAGTTTGCGGTTCAAGCAATAAATCTGAATTGGAAATCGGATATTTTACTAAATATGGGGATAGTGGAGTGGATTTATTACCTCTAGCAGATTTTGTCAAGTCAGAAATTAGGCAGCTAGCAGAAGAATTAAAAATACCTAGGGATATAATAATAAAACCACCGACTGCTGGTCTGTGGGAAGGTCAAACTGATGAGAAAGAATTAGGTTTTAGTTATGATGTTTTGGATAAATACATCATAACTGGAGAAGGTCCTGAAGATATAGTAGAGAAGATAAAAGAATTACACAACAAGTCTCAACACAAACGAGAATTTCCTCCTATTTATAAAAAAATTGGTGAAAATTAATCTCTCTTATGCTAAAATATATAAGTTAGTTGATAAAAGGAGAGGTGTTTTATGTCAGGACATTCAAAGTGGAACAATATAAAAAACAAAAAAGGTAAAGAAGATGCGAGAAAAGGAAAAGTGTTCACGAAACTTGCAAGATATATCATGGTTGCTGCTAAAGAAGGTGGACCAGATCCAGACTACAACCCATCACTTAAAGCTGCAATTGAAAAAGCAAAAGCTGAAAATATGCCAAATGACAATATAGAGAGAGCTATAAAAAAAGGCACAGGTGAGTTAGGCAATCAAACTTTTGAGGAAATTATGTATGAAGGATATGGTCCTTCTGGAATAGCTATTATGGTAAATTGTTTAACTGATAATAGGAATAGAACGGCTTCAGATGTAAGACATGCATTTGATAAATTTGGAGGGAATTTAGGCCAAAGCGGTTCAGTCTCGTTTTTATTTGATAGAAAAGGCATACTTGCTATTGAAAAAGATGAAGATATAGATGAAGAAGAGTTGACCCTGTTAGCTATAGATTTAGGAGCTGAAGATATATATATAGAAGAAGATGGATATCAAATAATTACTGATCCTAAAGATTTTTCAAGAGTTGAAGATGGATTAAAAGAAGCGGGATATAATTTTATAATGGCTGAAATTTCATATATACCACAGACTACTGTTACCTTGACAGATGAGAAGGATATTAAAAATATGAATCGATTGCTAGAATTATTGGAAGACAATGACGACGTTCAAGAAGTATATCACAATTGGGAGATGCCTGAAGAAGAATAAGGGGGATCTTCTATTGAGAAAAATTGATTATTTTCTACTCATATTATTGATAATTAATGTATCTATATTTTCATTTGTAATGGCAATAGAACGGAGTGCCTATGACTTAGATTATTATATGGATTCTTATGAAAAGAATGGTGTTTTTGAAGTTACACATAAGTCACATCAGGAACTTGAAAAACTCTCTAAAACAATAATCAGAGTACTTAAAGGAAACTCTGATGTATCTGAACTTAGCCCGTATTTCAGTTCAAAAGAGATCTCCCATATGAGAGATGTCCAGAATTTATTTAGTATTGCTAAGACATTAAAATTCATATCAGCTGTTTCGGGTTTAATGATAATATTTGCTTATCTGAGGCGAGATAAATCTAAGATCATGGGAAAATATTTGGGAATAGGATTATCATTTAATTATATTTTTTTAATTATCTTAGGAGTATTAGTAAAAATTAATTTTAATAAATATTTCATAGTATTTCATAAACTTTTTTTTAACAATGACTTATGGCTATTGAATCCAAAAACTGATTTATTGATTCAAATTATGCCAGAAGTATTTTTTGTCGATATTGTAACAAAAATTTTATTGAGATTCGTATTATATATTTTATTTGGACAACTAGTGGGATATATTTTTTATAAAAAAGGGAAATATAATATTCCTCATTATGTGAGTCCAAAAAAATATTAATATAAAATTAAATTTGACAGAGTAGGTATAGAGCGTTAAGTGCTTGAAGATGGGAAGTTGCTTCAAGACGAAAGATAATTCTGCGATTCTATACCGCATCCGCTGCCGATTAAAGTCTTTCTTTAGTCGACAAGCACTGTCAGCTAAAGAAAGGAGATTTTTATGGACAAAAAAAGAGAAAAAATTAGTTTAAACACAATGGTGAGGGCGGGATTTCTAGTCGCAATTTCAATTGTTATGACTAGATTTGCTTACGTTATGATTCCGCTTGCTGGAGTAGGAGCACTTAGGATTAGCTTTGGCGAAGTACCACTAATGATGTCAGGTGTAATGTTTGGACCTATGGTAGGGGCATTAACAGGTATTGCAGCAGATATAATCGGATTTCTGATAAATCCTCAGGGCCCTTATTATCCTGGATTTACTATTAGCTCAGCACTTTGGGGAGTTATTCCGGGTTTATTTGTAATTTATTTTAAGAGTAGGAAAAAGGATATGAATATTTATTCTTTTAAAAACATGTTGATACCATCTATTGTTACAACAATCATAGTATCGGTGTTGTTGAATACTTTATGGATTTCTCAATTATATGGGAAGGGTTTCTTTATTTTATTGCCAACACGATTAGTTGCTAGTTTAATTAGAATACCAATTTATGCTTTCATCATTTCGTATTTAATGAAATTTTTAAGGCAATTCGCAAAGTAAAACAATCAATAGGCTTCCTTAAGGGAAGCCTATTGATTTAAAGAGGTGAATAATATGATAAGGTTTCTTACAGCGGGTGAATCTCATGGGGATAAATTAATAGGAATTTTAGAGGGAATTCCATCTAATTTGAAGATAAATAATGGATATATAGATTATGAATTATCTAGAAGACAGAAAGGCTATGGTAGATCAGACAGAATGAATATTGAATCTGATAAAGTACAAATAGTTTCTGGCTTAGATGAGAAAGTTACAACTGGCGCACCTATATCCTTAGTTATAAACAATTTAGCTAAAGGAACAAATAATGATGATTATCTTCAACCTAGACCAGGACATGCGGATTTGGCTGGGTTAATTAAATACAATCAACTGAATGCTAAAAACATTTTAGAGCGGGCATCTGCGAGAGAAACTGCAATGAGAACTGCTATTGGAGCAATATGCAAAATATTTCTTTCAGAATTTGGAATTAAAATATTTAGTCATGTTATATCAATTTCTGACATAGAGTCAAATATTGATTATTATAAAAGTGGGTCTGAGATTGATTTTTCATTAGCAGACAATTCCACATTAAGAATGATCGACTCTGATGCTGAGAAGATAGCTAAAGAGAGGATAGATTTTGGATATGAAGAAGGCTTTACATTAGGAGGCAAAGTAGAGATAATAATAAAAAATGTACCTATAGGAATTGGATCTCACATTCAATGGGATAGACGTTTAGATGGGAAAATCGCACAATCAATGATGAGCATTCCGGGAGTGAAAGCTGTTGAAATAGGTTTAGGAGAAACCATTAAGAATTATCATGGTAATCTTTCGAATGATGAGATTTTTTATAGTGAAGATAAAGGTTATTATAGAAAAACTAATTTGGCAGGTGGAATTGAAGGTGGTATTAGTAATGGTGAAGATATTGTAGTTAGAATAACAATGAAGCCTATTCCTACTCAACAGAAACCGTTAAAAACTGTAAATATAATCACAAAAGAAGAAACAAAAGCATTTGCCCAGAGATCTGATGTTTGCGCCGTAGCTTCATTGTCAATTGTTGCTGAAGCAATGGCTGCTATAAGCATATCAGAAGCATTCATGGAAAAATTCTCAGGTGATTCAATGGAAGAAGTAAAGAGAAATTTTATAAATTATCAAAATTACACTGATAAGAGATGATATTGTGATTATTAGACCTATAAAAACAGTAAAAGGAGAATTGGTTGCTCCACCAGATAAATCTATTTCTCATAGAGCAGCAATTTTATCCGCAATTGCAAATGGTAGAACTGAAATATCAAACTTTCTGTTTTCTGATGATACATTTTCAACTATAACTGCTTTAAAAAAATTAGGGGTGAATATAGATATAGATCAGAAGTCTTCGTCTTTATTTGTAGAAGGTAGAGGGCTAAATGGATTAAGAGCTACAGATAAAATAGACTGTGGGAATTCAGGGACTACAATGAGATTACTAGCAGGTCTATTAAGTGGGCAAAGATTTTTTTCATATCTTTATGGAGATGAATCTTTGAACAAAAGGCCCATGGCTAGAATACAGATACCATTAAATATGATGGGAGCGAAAATTAAATTATCAGAAGGACATGCTCCAATAATAATAGAACCTTCAAAACTAATTCCTATTAAGTATTCTATGAATATAGCAAGTGCACAGGTAAAATCTGCAATACTTTTAGCCTCATTATACACATTTGGTATAACAGAGATAGAAGAATTGTATCCCACGAGGAATCACACAGAAATAATGTTGAAACATTTTAATTGCGACATCGTTTCAAGAGATAACGTAGTTACGATTAACAATCCTAATACATTATTAGCCAATGACGTTTATATACCTGGAGACATTTCATCAGCAGCCTATTTTATCGCTTTGGCACTTATAACAGAAAATAGTAAACTAATTATTAGAAATGTAGGAATAAACAATAGCAGAATTCATATTATTCGCTTATGGCAGAAAATGGGAGGAAATATAAGGATTTTTAATAAAAGAATCGTAAATGGCGAGGATATAGCTGATATAGAAGTAAAATCAAGCGAACTGACTGGGATAGTCATAAATAAAGAAGATGTTTCACTATGCATTGATGAGATTCCTATTTTAGCTGTGACTGCTGCATTTGCTAATGGGGAAACAATCATAACAGGCGCTGAAGAGCTAAAAGTGAAAGAATCCGATAGACTTTTTTATATATATTGGAATTTAAAAAATATGAAAGCGGATGTAAAACTGGATAACAATACAATCTATATTAATGGGAATAATAATCTCATCGGCTGCAAAATTGATACAGCAAATGACCATAGAATTGCAATGGCTTTTACAGTGGCGGGCCTAAAAGCATTTGGACAGACTAATATTTTAAACCATCAATGTGTTGAGGTCAGTTATCCCAGATTTTATGAGGACTTAAATAAAATAATCGAATATTGACTTTAAATTGAGAGTATAAAACTGTATAATAATCATATGATAAACAAATAATAGGAGGGCATCAAATGAAAACTAAATTACCAATTGCGTTATCAAATAGACATATTCACTTAAGCAAAGAAGATCTCAACAAATTATTTGGTGAAGATTATGTCTTGACAAAAACAAAAGATTTATCACAACCAGGTCAATTTGCATGCGAAGAAAAAGTAGAGGTAATAGGACCTAAAGGATCTATAAAAAATGTAAGAATTTTAGGACCTGTTAGAGCAAAAACTCAAATAGAAATCTCAATTTCTGACGCATTTACGCTTGGAGTAGAACCAATTATAAGAAATTCAGGAGATATTTCTAATACACCTGGTGCTAGGATAATTGGACCAAAGGGAGAAATCGAAATAAAGGAAGGTGTAATTGTAGCAGCTAGACACATTCATATGCATACATCAGACGGAGAAGAGTTTGGTGTAAAAGATAAAGACATTGTAAAAGTAAAAACTAATGGGCCGAGGGGTCTAGTATTTGAAAATGTATTAGTAAGAGTTCATCCAGAATATGCTTTAGAAATGCATGTTGACATAGAGGAAGGCAATGCTGCCGGTGTAAAAAATGGAGAAATTGTTGAAATAATAAAATAGGAGTGAGAAAATGGAACTAAATAAATATATAGATCATACTTTGCTAAAACCAGAAGCAACAAGCGAAGAAATCATAAAATTGTGTAATGAAGCTAAAGAATACGAATTTAAAGCAGTGTGCGTAAATCCTTGTTATGTCAGTTTATGTAGAGAACATTTAGCTAATTCCGACGTTAAAATTGCTACTGTGATAGGATTTCCTTTAGGGGCAAACACAATAGAAACAAAAGTGTATGAAACTGAAAATGCATTGAAGAATGGTGCGAACGAAATAGACATGGTAATAAATATTGGAAAATTAAAGAGCAAAGATTTTGACTATGTTTATAATGAAATTAGAGAAATTGTAAATAAAGCTAAAGAAGTAGAAGCAATAGTAAAAGTTATTATTGAAACATGTTTATTGACAGATGATGAGAAAGTTAAAGCGTGTGAGCTTGCTAAAAAAGCCAATGCTAGATTTGTAAAAACGTCAACTGGGTTTAGCACTGGTGGAGCCACTGTTGAAGATGTAAGACTTATGAAAAAGACAGTAGGAGATGACTTAGAAGTAAAAGCTTCAGGAGGAATAAGGGATTTAGAAACTTTTAAAAAAATGGTTGAAGCAGGTGCCACTAGAATAGGTACAAGTTCTGGAGTTAAGATAATTAAAGAGCTAAAATAAGGGGAAATCCCCTTATTTTTTATTAAATAAATATTTTTTGGGTATTAACAATAAGAACACTTAAAATTTAATGAAATGACAAGTTTAGGAAAAGGAGTGATCAATTTGATAGAAAATCCTATAAAAAGCAAAATAGGCAATGGAATTAATTTTACTTCAATATATACAGATAAGTTTAAATCTAACTATTTAAGTTTTTATTTTATAAGACCATTAGACAGAGAAGATGTCACTTTGAATGCATTATTGCCAATGGTATTAAGTAGAGGAAATCAAGTAAACAATGAATTTATTGCGATTGAAAGGGAATTAGAATTGCTTTATGGAGCAAGTTATGACTACGATGTATATAAAAGCGGAGAAAAGCAAATAATTAAGTTTTCAATAGAATGGGCTGACTCGAAATATATTAATGAAACATTAGTTGATGATAAAGTAATGGAGATATTTTTTAACATTATATTTAATCCTTTGCTTAATAATGGATGTTTTAAAGAAGATTATGTTGAGCAAGAAAAAATAAATCTTCAGAGAAAGATAAGTAGCAAAATTAATGACAAACGCAGCTACGCAATTTCTCGATGCATTGAAGAAATGTGTAAAACAGAGAGATTTGGAATATATAGTTTGGGATATGTAGAGGATTTAGGAGAAATAAACAGCGAAAAATTGACAAATCACTACAAGAAATTGATTTCCGAAACTCCTTTTGAAATAATATATGTTGGAAATGAGAAAAAACTGGATATAATAAAATACATTCCAAAACACATCACAGATAGACAATTTACTATCAACATTCCAAGAGAAGTTATTCGTGAAAAATCGCAATATAGAAATCATATCGTAGAAAGAATGCAGGTAAATCAAGGAAAATTAGTCCTTGGGTTACTTACTGGGATACCATATGAAGATGAACTATTTGAAGCATTAACTGTTGGGAATGTAATTTTGGGCGGCAGTCCAAATTCAAAATTATTTAGAGAAGTTCGTGAAAAGTACAGTTTAGCATATTATGCTAATTCAATATTATTTAAACATAAATCCATAATTATTATTGATTCAGGCGTAGACTTTAGAAACATGCAAAGAGCTTTAAATTTAACAAATGATCAGATAAAGAAATTAAAAGAAGCTGATTTTACAGATAATGAATTGAATTTAGCAAAAAAAGAAATAATCACATCATTAAGAGCTATAGTAGACTCAAATCATTCAATAGCAAGCCATGAATTAGATAATATATTGACTAACAAATCAGAAAGCATAGATGTTAAAATCAATAAAATTAATGCTGTAAAAAAAGAAGAAGTTGTGGAAGCTTTTAATAGAGTGAATTTAGACACTATATATGTATTAACTAGAGAAGGCGAGGACGATGTTGATGTTAACGATTAAAAATGAAAGGATAAATGAAGAGATATATGTAGAAACACTGAACAATGGGTTGAAAGTTTATTATTATCCAAAGACTGGTTTTACGAAGAAATACGCTGTTTTTTCTACTGGGAATGGTTCTTGCGACAACAAATTCAAAATAGAGGGAAAAGATGAAAGTATAACACTGCCAGATGGAATTGCACATTTTTTAGAGCACAAACTTTTTGAAGATCCTGAAAAAGATTTTTTTGAGAAATTTTCTGGCTTAGGTGCTGATGTAAATGCATTTACAAGTTTCAACCAAACTTCATATTTATTTAGTACAACTGAAAACTTTATAGAATGCTTATTAGAATTAGTAAATTTAGTTATGGAACCATTTTTTACGGATGAGAATGTAGAAAAAGAAAAGGGAATTATAGCACAAGAAATTCAGATGTATCAAGATAGCCCAAATTGGAAAGTATTCTTCAATTTATTAGATGGATTATATGTAAAACACCCAATAAAGATTGATATCGCTGGAAGTATAGATAGCATATCTAAAATAGACAAAGATAATTTATACCTAGCCTATAAATTGTTTTACAACCCTGAATCAATGGTTTTAGTTTTAGTCGGAGACATAGACTTTCAGAATGTTATCAATGAACTTAACACAGAATTTGCTAAATATAATACCGAAAGACTTAAAGGTATAAAAATATATGAAAACGAACCAACTATAATTAACAAAAAGAGAATTGAAGAAAAAATGTCCACATCTCTCCCTATTTTTAATATCGGGATTAAAGACGTAAACGTTGGAATAACTGGGAAAGAAGCTGTTAAGAAAGACATAATTTCTAATTTGATATTAGAAATATTATTTTCAAGAAGCTCCGAATTTTATCAAGAACTATATACAGAAGGTTTGATAGATGACCAATTTGGGGCATACTATACTGGGAAGACTGACTATGGTCATTCAATTATTTCTGGAACAAGCGAAAATCCGGATGAAGTGTACGAAAGAATCGTGAAATTATTCAAAAACCCTGATAAATATCTAACTGAGGATGGGTTTGAAAGGATAAAGAAGAAACAAATCGGGCAATTTCTAATAGGACTAAATTCGGTAGAGTATATAGCACATGCTTTTACTGATTTATATTTCCAGGACTTTCTATTAATTGATTATATAGACTTATATGATGAGATCAATTTTAAAATGATAAAAGATAGATTTGATGAACATTTTAATATAGATAGATTATGTCTATCTTTAATTGTTCCTGAATAAGTATAGCGGGGGGTAGAAAAATGTATTCTGTTGCATTCACTATATTTGGAATAGAAATTAAATGGTATGGTATAATCATATCTACAGCAGTGCTAATTGGGATATTACTTGCACTGAAATCTGCTAGGAAGAAAGGAATTAAAGAAGATGATATATTAGACTTCGCATTATTTCTTTTACCTAGCGCAATTATTGGTGCTAGAATTTATTATGTTATATTTGAATGGGAATATTATTCTAAAAATCCATCTCAAATATTTAATATAAGAGCAGGTGGATTAGCGATACATGGAGCGATAATAGCAGGAATAATTGTAGGGATTATTTTTGCAAGAATAAAGAAAATAAATTTCTGGAAACTTGCTGATATAGTTGCTCCTAGTTTAATACTTGGGCAATCCATTGGAAGATGGGGCAACTATGCCAATAAAGAAGCTTATGGTGGGCCAACAAATTTGCCTTGGGGCATAATTATAGATGGCCAGAAAGTTCACCCCACATTTTTATATGAATCAATTTGGAATTTAGTCGGATTTGGCATACTTCTATACTATCAAAAGAACATAGCTAAAAACGATGGTGAAGTTTTTGCATTGTATATGATATTCTACTCGATTGGGCGATTCTTTATTGAAGGGTTAAGAACTGATAGTTTGATGTTAGGAAGTATCAGGGTTGCTCAGTTGATAAGTCTGTTATTTATAATCATAGGGGTTATTATTTTTAAGAAAAAAAGAGAAAAAGTCAAAACATAAAACTATAAAACTATAAAACTATAAAACTATTTTAAGTCCCTAGATACTAGGGGCTTTTTATTTTAGGGACATATGTCCTTTTTTTATCTTTAACGTATTAAACAGTAGAAATTTCTGAACAATTGGTATACACTATACGTATAGTGGTACAAAGTGGGGGAAAGTGGATAAATAGGGTGGGATTAAAATGTTAATTGGTGAATATTTCCATACTCTTGATGATAAAGGCAGATTGACAATTCCATCTAAATTTCGCGAACCCTTAGGATATGAGTTTATTTTAACAAAAGGCTTAGATAACTGTCTTTTTGTTTATGCTAAAAATGAGTGGGATTTATTAGAACAAAAGTTAAAATCCTTGCCATTGACAAACAAAGATGCGAGAGCTTTTGTAAGATTTTTCTTTTCAGGAGCAACTGAATGTAGTTTAGACAAGCAAGGACGCATCTTAATACCATCAAACTTACGTGAGCATTCTCAACTTGAAAAAGATGCAGTTATTATTGGTGTATCTACGAGGTTAGAGATATGGAGTAAAAAACTATGGGAAGAATATAATGGCGATGATAATTTAAGTTATGATAGCATCGCAGAAAAAATGTCACAGCTAGGAATTTAGGTGTTATATATGGAATTTAAACATATACCAGTAATGCTCAATGAAGTGATTAATGGTTTAAACATTAAAGAAAATGGGATATATGTCGATGCAACTATTGGAGGAGCCGGTCATTCTATTGAAATAGCAAAAAGGCTAAAAAATGGGAAATTAATTGGGATAGACCAAGACATTGATGCAATTGATAAATCTTCAAAAACTTTAGATGAATATAAAGAAAAAGTTATTCTCGTACATAGAAATTATAGCGAAATAAAAACTGTTCTAACTGAATTAGGGATTTCTAAAGTAGATGGCATACTAGTCGACTTAGGAGTTTCCTCTCATCAACTAGATACTGCACAAAGGGGTTTTTCATATAATTTAGATGCTCCTCTAGACATGAGAATGGATACTACTAGAGATTTTTCGGCGTGGAATGTAGTTAATGAATACAGCTTAGATGAATTAACTAATATATTTTATAAATATGGTGAAGAAAAATGGGCAAAGAGAATAGCCGAATTTATAGTTCAAGAAAGAAAAAATAAATCTATAGATACAACACTTGAATTAGTAAGTATAATAAAGAAAGCTATTCCTAAGAAAGTAAGGCAATCAGGGCATCACCCAGCGAAAAAAGTTTTCCAAGCCATTAGAATAGAGGTAAATAATGAACTTGAAGTTTTAGAAAACACTATTGAAGATATGGTTGATGCTTTAAATGAAGGAGGCAGGCTTGCAATCATAACTTTCCACTCGCTTGAAGATAGATTGGTAAAAGATAAGTTTAGGGAGTTAAATACTGATTGTATTTGTCCTAAGGATTTGCCTGTATGTGTATGTAATCATGTTAAAAAAATTGAAATTATAACAAAAAAACCCATATTGCCATCAGATGATGAGATAGTTGAAAATCCTCGATCGCATTCTGCAAAACTTAGAATAGCGGAGAGAATTTAGTAATGAAGGGGAGGTATTATAATGATTGCAGAAAAAATGGACTATGAACTTATGCAAGAGCCTTATGTAGAAAAAAAAGAAAAGCTAGTACATAAGAAAACTGCTATTAACAAAACTTCCTACATACTTATTTCTATTTGCTTCTTAATATCTTCTGTATTTTTATTACAACGCTATTCAGATATTCAAATGATGAGACTAGAAATCAACCAATTACAGAAACAAAAACAAGAATTAAACAGACAAAGAGATGACTTATCTGCGAAACTAGAAGGTCTTAAAAACAACCAGGAAATAGAAAGAGAAGCTGAAGATATATTAGGCATGAGCTATCCGCAGAAAGATCAGATAGTTTATATCGCTGTTGATGAAACTAATGATGCTGTACAATATAGCTTAATAGATAAAATCAAGAGTGTTCTAAGCTTTTTTTCTAGTTTGTATTAGAGGTGATTAAAAATGAAAAAGCCAAATAGAGCCAATTTCGTGCGATTGAAGATTGCTATTGCAGTAGTGTCTTTAGTCGTGTTTTTTTTATTTTACAAGTTGATAAAAATTCAAGTAGTAGAAGCAAATGATTTAAAAAAGCAAGCTTTAAGACAATGGACTAAATCAGTTGAGATAGAACCAACGAGGGGCATTATTTACGATAGAAATGGTAGAAAACTAGCCATAAACACTCCATCATATACTGTTTGGGCATATGTTTCGGAGATTGAAAATCCAGAAGAAGTTGCAAAGACAATTTCACCTATTATTGAAGTAGCAGAAGATGAAATTGTAGATTTAATTAAAAATGGTACAAACATGAAGAAACTAAAACAAGCCATAACTATGGAACAAGCTGAAGAATTAAAGAATTTAAACATTACTGGTATATCTATTACAGAAGGAACTAAGCGATATTATCCACTTAATAATTTTGCATCTTATGTTATAGGATTTACAGATATTGATAACAATGGACAATATGGAATTGAGAAGACTTTAGACTCATACTTAAAAGGTACACCCGGACTTTGGATAAAATTAACTGATGCTAAAAACAAGCAGCTTCCATATGATGGTGAAATTATTTATGAAGCACAGAATGGATATAACTTATTGTTGACGATCGATGAAAACATTCAACGTTTTGCAGAAGAAGCTGCATCAAAAGCACTGGAAGATAATAAGGCTAAGAGTGTGAATATAATTGTCATGGACCCAATGACAGGAGAGATTTTAGCATTAGCAAATAAACCAGATTATAATCCAAACTCACCTAGAGATCCAATGGATCAGGAGACTAAATCTGAGTGGTCCAATTTAAGCACAGAAGAACTTCAAAATGAATGGTTCAAGCTTTGGAGAAATTACTCCGTTAATGACTTATATGAACCTGGTTCTACATTTAAGATTGTAACAGCAGCTGCTGCATTAGAAGAGGGAGTCGTTAACAAAAACACTCACTTCTATTGTAATGGATTTTATAAGGAAATTCCAAAAGTTACTTTAAGATGTGCAAAATGGTATGATCCGCATGGAGATCAAGATTTATACGAAGCTTTTGCCAATTCTTGCAATATCGCTTTTATAAATATGGCAAATAGTGTTGGGAAAGAGAAAATGCTTGAGTACATAAGAGCATTTGGATTTGGTGAAATAACTGGCATTGATTTATCTGGAGAACAAAAGGGAATTATTCCAAAAAGAGTTGAGGACATCAGAGATGTAAATCTAGCTACAATTTCATATGGACATAGTGTTGCTGTTACTCCAATTCAAATGATAAATGCTATATCAGCAGCAGCAAATGGGGGCAACTTAATGACACCACATATTGTCAAAGCAGTAAGTGATGATGATGGAAATTTAATTAAAGAATACAAGCCGGAAATAAAGAGACAAGTTATTTCTGAGACGACAAGCAAGGTGCTTTTAGAAATGCTTGAAAAAACAGTTACAGAAGGTACTGGAACAAAGACTTATATTCCTGGATATAGAGTGGGCGGGAAAACTGGAACAGCTGAAAAAATAATCGATGGTAAATATGTACCTGGGAAATACATTTCATCTTTTGGAGGAATTGCACCAGTGGACAATCCAAGGATTGCGGTTTTAGTTATTGTAGATGAACCTACTGACATATATTACGGTGGAACTGTTGCTGGCCCATATGCGAAAATGGTTATTGAAAACACTCTAGAATATCTATCTGTTCCAAGAGAATTTACTGATGAAGAACTGAGTGAAACCACAGAAACTCTAATAGTTCCAGATCTTGTAGGATTAAGTGTTGTAGAAGCGACAAAAATACTCAAAGAGTTGGGTTTGAAGTATGTAATTGATTATGAGGAAATTTCAGAATCGAGCAAAGTCACTAAACAACATCCATCTGCAGGTGAAGAAATTGAAGTGAATTCCATTGTTGACTTGTATTTCAAAAATGCAAATTAATAAATAATAATAAATTATTAACCTACTAGTAATACAATCATTTTTTTTATATAATATAAAGGTAAACTACAATATAAGGAGAGACAATAATGAGTTTTCAACTAAAATTGTTTTTGAGCATTGCTACTAGTTTAGTATTAAGTATATTGATAGGACCGAAAGTTATCAAAATTTTAACTGATATGAAGGCAAAACAGAGTATCAGAGAAGATGGGCCTATTTCCCATATGGCAAAATCTGGGACTCCAACCATGGGCGGCATAATATTTTTAATTGCTTTGCTAATTTCATACATCATTTATGGTGTTAAAACAAGCGATAGCATTATGATATTGTTCATTACTTTGGGATTCGGATTAGTTGGGTTTTTAGATGATTTTTTAAAGGTGAAATTCAAGAGAAATCTTGGATTAACAGCTATTCAAAAGATCATCGGACAACTTGTTTTTTCTTGCATTTTGTTGGCATATTATATGATCAATACGCAGAATTCTGCTGAATTTTGGATTCCCTTTACATCAGGCAGATATCTTGATTTAGGCGTATTAACAATACCTTTTCTCTTGATTGTGATTTTGGGAACTGTAAATTCCGTTAATTTGACTGATGGTTTAGATGGATTAGCAAGCGGAATTTCGGTAATATTTTTTTCTGCTTTTTCGTACATAGCTTACAAGTCGGGACTAAATAATTTTTCAATAATTTGCTCCTCACTTGTTGGAGGTTTATTGGGATTTTTATATTTTAATCACCATCCTGCTAAAATATTCATGGGAGACACAGGATCATTAGCATTGGGTGGTGCAGTAGCATCAATAGCATTGCTTTCAGGAAAATTGCTTTTAATTCCAATTGTAGGTGGGATTTTTTTTGTTGAAGCCTTATCAGTAATAATTCAGGTGGTCAGTTTTAAAATGACAGGGAAAAGAGTTTTTAAGATGGCTCCACTTCATCATCATTTTGAGCAATTAGGATGGAAAGAAATAAATGTAGTATATATGTTTTGGATTTTAAGCATTATATTTGCACTTATTGGCATATTTAGTGTATAGGATGGTGTAGAAATGATATTGGAAAACAAGAAAGTATTAGTACTAGGTGTTGGTTTGACGGGAATTTCTGTTTTGAATTTTCTAAGATCTAAGACAAATAACATTTATGTATATGATGACCTACCATACACAGAGATTGTTGAAAAACTGGATAATTTTGGAATTAGCAATATAGTTATATTAGATTCGAAAAGTGAATTGATAAAGGATATGGACATCGTAATAACAAGTCCTGGCTTTCCACCATATCACGAAGTGATATTAAAAGCTAAATCATCATTAATACCCATAATTTCAGATATTGAATTAGCGTATCACTACAGAAAAAGTTCAAATATATACGGAATAACTGGTACAAATGGAAAAACTACATCTACAGTATTGCTAACTGAAATACTTAGGCAAGAAGGACTTAAAGTTGAATCATTAGGCAATATAGGTACTCCTATTATCGAAAGACTTACAAATTGTTCTCATGATGATCATTTTGTTGTAGAATTAAGCAGCTTTCAATTAGAATATACTAATGACTTTAGGCCAAAAGTTGCGTTAATACTTAACATAACCGAGGATCACTTGAATTGGCATGGCTCTATGGACAGTTATATTGCTGCAAAATCAAAGATATTTGCGAATCAGAAAGAAGAAGATTTGCTTGTTTTAAACTATGACGATGATATATTGAGGCATATTAACATAAATAGAAAGCCAAAACTTATGTATTTTAGCGTAAATAACACTATTGATGAAGGTATTTTTGTCAAGGACAGTAAGATTATTTATAGGAATGAACATATTGAGGAAGAAATAATTGACATTGAAAGAATTAAATTACCTGGAAAACACAATTTAGAAAACATTTGTGGCGTTTTAGCTATATGCAAGTATTTAGGAATATCTAATGATTCAATAGAAAAAGTTCTTAGCACTTTCAGAGGAGTCGCACATAGAATAGAATATGTAGCCACCAAAAATGATGTAGAATACTACAACGATTCAAAAGGAACAAATGTGGAGTCGAGTATTAAGGCTATTGAAGCACTCAAAGGGCCAATCATATTAATTGCTGGTGGTTATGATAAAAATGCTGACTATACTCGATTGATAGAAGCGCTTAAAGATAAGTGCAAGGTATTGATTGTGCTTGGGCAAACAAAAGAAAAAATTAGAGATACTGCTTACAACAATGATTTTTTAAATGTATTTATTGCAAATGATATGAAGGAAGCTGTTGACATTGCACATAACATGAGCTCTCCAAATGACCAAGTGCTCTTGTCTCCTGCGTGTGCAAGCTGGGACATGTACAAGAACTACGAAGAAAGAGGAGATCATTTCAAGAAAATTGTTAATGACATTATGGAGTGAGTTGAATGAAAAGCAAATTTCGAAAACATGAACCAGATTTTTATATTCTTTTTTCTACCATAATGTTAGTTTTTATAGGAGTAATAATGGTTTATAGTGCAAGTTCTCCAAAGGCTTTACTTGAATTTGGTGATGCGTTATATTTTTTCAAGAGACAGTTTATTTGGGCAATATTAGGCTTAATAACTATGATAGTATTGATGAATATTGATTACCATATTTGGAAAAAGCATTCAACGCTGATATATGTATTTACGATTATACTCGGATTGCTTATATTTACTCCATTGGGAATAGAATTAAAAGGTGCAAGAAGATGGTTAAACTTAGGTTTTACTACTTTTATGCCATCAGATGCAATAAAACTTGGAAGCATAATATTTTTTGCATCATTCCTAGAAAACAAGAAAGAAAAAGTCTCATCTTTAAAAGATGGATTGATCCCAGCGTTTTTAGTAATTGGATTGTCAACGGGATTAGTTTATTTACAAAAGGATTTAAGTACATCTATAACAGTGGCAGGGACAATGCTAAGCATGTATTTTATTGCTGGAATGCCATATTATGTTTTTATAATATCAGGAGTATTAGCAACTATTTTTATAAGAGTAGCTATCTATTCTGAAGGAAACGAATACAGATTGGAGCGTATAAAATCTTTTAGGGATCCTTTTGCAGATAAATTGGGGGATGGCTATCAAATAGTTCAGTCATTATATGCTTTAGGCTCGGGTGGACTGTTTGGAGTTGGACTTGGGAAAAGCAAGCAAAAGTTCTTTTACATACCAGAGGCTTATAATGATTTTATTTTCTCGATAATTGGAGAGGAATTAGGACTTGTTGGAACTACATTTATACTAGCCCTTTATGCAATAATAATTTTCAGAGCATTTAATGTAGCAAAGAATTCGAATGATAAATTTGCTTTTTTTGTTTCATGTGGTATAGGCTCATTGATAGCAATACAAGCATTTATGAACATTGCTGTTGTAACTTCTAGCATACCACCAACAGGAATAAATTTACCATTTATAAGTTCTGGAGGTACATCTTTAATTTTTTATCTAGCAAGTATTGGCATTTTATTAAATATATCAAGATATACAAAAATAGGTGGGAGTAAAAAAAATGAACATAATAGTTAGTGGTGGTGGCACTGGAGGACATATTTATCCTGCTTTAGCTATTGCAAATGAAATAAAAAAAAGATACAAAGACAATGTAGACATATACTATGTTGGAACACCCAATGGGATGGAAAAAGATCTAGCTGAAAGAGAAGGATACAAATATAGATACG
The DNA here is from genome assembly GCF_059568515.1 of Soehngenia saccharolytica DSM 12858. Taxonomy (NCBI): domain Bacteria; kingdom Bacillati; phylum Bacillota; class Tissierellia; order Tissierellales; family Tissierellaceae; genus Soehngenia; species Soehngenia saccharolytica. The sequence continues at coordinate 53,481 of NZ_JCANTN010000002.1, forward strand.
TAAGAGTCAAAGGCATGCCAAGAAGTTTAAATAAAGAATCTTTTTCATCAGCAAAAGAGCTGTTACTTGGATTGAATGATTCGAGGAAAATAATAGATGAAATAAAACCGAAACTCATAATAGCTACTGGCGGATATGTTTGTTTTCCTATATCATACATGGGTAAAGTAAAGAAAGTTCCGATTTGTATACATGAGCAAAATGCTTATCCCGGGATAACAAACAAGATTCTTTCTAGATATGCTAGCAAGGTTTTTGTAACTTTTGATGAGTCTAAGAAGTATTTCAAAAATCCAGATCGAATTATATTAACTGGGAATCCTATAAGAGAAGAATTATTTTTGGTAGATAAAGATGCTGCTTATAAAGAATTTGATCTTGAAAGAGACAAACCAATAGTATTGTCTTTTGGTGGAAGTGGAGGACAAAAAAGCTTAAATGAAGCGATTCTAAATTTTATTAAAAACATATCAGGTGAGAATGATATTCAATTAATTCACATAACTGGAAAATCTCATTATGATAATTTTGAAGAAGAATTAGATAAACTGGGCGTAAGCTCTTGCAAAAATATTAAAATATTCCCTTATTTATACGAGTTGCCAAAAGCTTTAAATATTGCCACATTAGCCATTGCTAGTGCTGGTGCAATTACATTGGCTGAAATAAGCGCTTTGGGAATTCCAAGCATATTGATTCCAAAAGCATATACTGCTGAAAATCACCAAGAGTATAATGCTAAAGTATTTGAAGAGGCTGGGGCAAGTGTGGTAATTAAAGAAAAAGATATTGATGGGGAAGCACTAAGTAAAACTATATTTGAATTAATACATGACAAAGAGAAGCTTTTAAAAATGGGACATAATGCGAAAAAACTTATGAATACAAATGCTACAGAAAAAATAGTAGATGAGTTGGACCAATATTTAAGATAGTAGGGATCTTATGAATAAGCTCACTAGAGTAGAAAAAAAGAGAAGAAAAAAGAGATTCTTTAGAAGAATAGCACTGTTTATTATTTTCATTGTCGTATTATATAATGCACTTATAAGGATTGATTTATTTAATGTTCAAAAAATAGAAATAACTGGTAATAATATAATTACAGAGGCACAGATAATTGAAAAAACAGGCATAGATTTGGGAGATAATTTGTTTAAGATAAACAGATTTTCTGTAGCCGATAGGATTATGACAATAGGATATATAGAAGAAGTAAACATTGACAAGGTTTTGCCAAAGACTATTAGGATTTCAATTAAGGAAAGAACTCCATATGTTGAAGTTCTTTATGATGATAAATACTATGTCTTTGACATCAATGGAATATTGTTGGAAAGAAGATCAGAATCATTTGAAGGATTAACTATAATAACTAACTTACAAATAGAGGATTTAAAAGAAGGGCAAGAATTAAATATAGATAGCGATTTTGTAGAAATATTTAAAGATGAGAAAATAATAAATATAATTAACAAGATAAAATCGATAGATTTCTCAGATGAGCAAAATATTAAAATTATATTAAATAAAAATATACCAGTTGAGTTTGGTTCGTTATATAATATAAAATATAAATTATTACAACTTGGTGAAATCATAAACGACATTGAAAAAAAGAATATCCCTACTAAAATGATAATTATGAATAAAGGAGAGTATCCAATCTTAGTAAGAGATGATAATTAAGGAGCAATATAAAATGAACAAAAAAAGAGAAAAATTGGCAATTATTGGTGTTTCATTAGTATTAGGGCTCATATTGTCAGTTCAATTTAAAACCATTAACAAAACAGTTGGGAATGGAGTATTGCCTACGCAGAGAGCTCAAGAATTAGCAAATGAGGTATCTAAATTAAAAAGTGAAAAAGAATTGTTAACTAAGCAACTAGAAGAATTGGAAAAAAAAGTTGAACAATATGAAAAAGAAGGGATTTCTCATGACACTTATGCTGAGAATTTATATAAAGACGCTATGAAATATAGAATGCTAGCAGGTTATACTGATGTTCACGGGCCTGGGATTATTTTGGAGATCAACGACCCACCAATAGACCCACAAATATCGGATAGTTATGGAATAGTCGATGAGTTGGATTTATTGCTGCAAGTTATAAGCGTATTAAATGCTGCAGATGCAGAGGCAATTAGCATAAACGATCAGAGATACACATCTTTTACTGAGATAGTTAGAGCCGGAAACCACATTGAGATTAATGGGGCTTCAACAGGAGCTCCGATTGTAATTAAGGCAATTGGAAATCCAGACACATTGGAGTCGGCACTAAATATAAAATGGGGGATAGTATGGCAATTAAGAAATTACGATTATGTTGTAAATTTAACACAGAATCAAGATATAAAGATAGAAAGATATAGAAAGGCCAAAGAATTTATATATGCAAAGCCAGTAGAAGAAGAATAAGTAGTGGAGAGATAATATGAAAGAGTATAACCCAAAACTGACAATTGGAATTTTTAGCGCATTGGTAGGAATATTATTTGCATCTCAAGTTAAAATGAATATTCAAATGGTTACACCAGTAACTATAAGTTCAATACAAAGACTCGAGCTTGAGGCAAAATCATTAAAAACCGACATTGATGATTTAAAATTAAATATAGAGGATAAACAAAAATATTTGGATCTGATAGAGAATACTGATTATAGTGAAAAAAATATAATATCCGTTTTAGAAGATGAAAGAGATAAAAACATGCTCCTTGCAGGATATAAAACAGTAGCAGGGCCAGGAATTGAGATTGTTATGTTCGATAATATTAACTCCGATGAATTGTCCTTTGATTTTAATGATGGTATAATACATGATGTAGACATGCAAAATATATTAAATGATTTAAGAGTGGCAGGAGCTGAAGCGATAAGTATTAATGGCGAAAGAGTGCTTTCTTTTTCAGATATTAAATGTGCAGGACCTGTAATAAGAGTAAATGGAAGAAGCTTAGGCACGCCTTTCATAATAACGGCAATAGGCGACCCTAAACTTTTAATGGCTTCTGTAAGCGCACCAGGGACTTACGCAGAAATGCTCACGAAAGTTTATGGTATTGGCATTCAGCCATATTCTAAAGACAAATTAATCATACCAGCATATAGTGGAGATTTCTCTTACTTTTATGCAAAGGCAGTTCAATAAGGGAGAGTGGATAGATGGTATACGCATTAATAGGTGTGCTCATTGGAGTTTTAATTGGATTTCTATTGCCATTTACTTATAATTCAGCCTACACTTTATACGTTTCTGTTGCAATTCTGGCTTGCATGGACTCTATTTTTGGTGGAATTAGAGCAAACTTAGAGGGAAAATTTGATGCTACGATATTTGTATCAGGATTTATCGGGAATGCTATACTAGCAGCCTTTTTGGCATATATTGGCGATCGACTAGGTGTTCCTTTATATTATGCAGCAATATTTACATTTGGCAATAGACTTTTTGACAATTTTGCTAAAATCAGACGAATTATTACTTCTAAGAGAAAAACAATTAAAGATAATAATAGAACCACTATATGAATGGAGGAAAGTTTATGTTCGATTTTGATGTTGATGTAGAACAATTTGCAAAGATTAAAGTTTTAGGTGTTGGTGGGGGTGGCAATAACGCTGTTAATAGAATGATTGAATCTGGGGTAAGAGGAATTGAATTTATAGCACTAAACACAGACAAACAAGCATTGTATTCATCAAGAGCTGAGATAAAAATTCAATTGGGAGAAAAGATAACTAAAGGGTTAGGAGCAGGAGCTAATCCTGAGATTGGAGCAAAAGCCGCAGAAGAGAATAGAAATGACATATTAGAGTGTTTAAAAGGTGCCGATATGGTGTTTATTACTGCTGGAATGGGAGGAGGAACTGGAACTGGAGCTGCTCCAATTGTTGCAGAAATAGCTAAAGAACTGGGGATACTAACTGTTGGCGTTGTAACAAAACCTTTTACATTTGAAGGCAAGAAAAGATTATTGCAAGCAGAAAAAGGAATAGAAGATCTTAAAAACACAGTGGATACATTAATTACTATACCGAATGATAGATTACTTCAAATATCAGATAAAAAGACATCTATGGCAGATGCATTTATGATGGCGGATGAAGTACTTAAACAAGGGATACAAGGAATATCTGATTTGATATCAGTTCCAAATTTGATAAATCTTGATTTTGCAGATGTAAAGACAATTATGTATGACAAAGGCATTGCACATATGGGCATAGGCATAGCTAAGGGGGATAACAGAGCACAAGAAGCTGCAAAACAAGCTATAACCAGTCCTTTATTGGAAACATCAATAGAAGGAGCAAAATCAGTCCTGCTTAATATAACCGGGAGTAAAGACTTAGGAATATTTGAGGTTAATGAAGCTGCAGATATAATTAGACAAGCAGTAGATCCAGACGCAAATATTATATTTGGAGCAGGAATTGACGAAAGTATGAATGATGAAATCAAGATAACTGTAATAGCTACTGGTTTTCAAGCTGATAGAATAAGTAATAAATCAACTATTTCTAAAGAAAGCAATTTGTTTAATTCAAATAGAAACAATGAAAATGATAAGAAAAGCGAAGAATTGAATTTTGAAGATTTAGATGTTCCAATTTTTCTAAGAAGAAGAGATAGAAATAGATAAAACGTATCTTTGGATACGTTTTAGTCTTAATTTGGAGGATGCTATGAAATGTCCATTTTGTGATTATCCTGAATCAAAAGTTGTTGATTCTAGACCAACTGATGAAGGTCAAGCGATAAGAAGGAGAAGAGAGTGTATAAGATGCGGTAAGAGATTTACAACCTATGAGAAAATAGAAGAAGTTCCCGTTATGATAGTAAAAAAAGATGGCAATAGACAAGTGTACGATAGAAATAAAATCATGAATGGCATCATAAAAGCATGCGAAAAAAGGCCTGTTCCTATGAATGTTATTGAAAAAATGGTTGACGATATAGAAAAGGCAATATTTAATTCGTTAGAGAAAGAAATAACATCAAAAGAGATTGGCGAGATGGTCATGACAAAACTAAAAGATGTAGACGAAGTAGCATATGTTAGATTTGCATCAGTTTACAGGCAGTTTAAAGATGTAAATTCGTTTTTGGATGAGCTGAAAAAATTGTTGGATGATAATGAATAGACTGGGTGGTATTATGATTAACTCATTGGATTCTCTGTTGCTGCAAAATATTTTGCAGTTCGGAAACATTGGAATTCATGTAATAGATAATAGTAGAAAAACTACTATTTACAATTCAACCATGGCTCAATTAGAAGGATTGGAAATAGATCAAGTTATTGGTAAAGATTTGTTAGAGATATTCCCTAGTTTGGACGAGGATACTTCAACACTTATTAAAGTTTTAAAAACAAGAGAGCCAATAATAAATAGTACTCAAACTTACCTAAACTTCAAAGGTCACTCAATAACTACTATTAGTTCCACAATTCCATTGATTGACAACAAAAAAATAATAGGTGCTGTTGAAATAGCTCAAGATTTAACACATACTAAAATTCTTTCAGATCAGCTACTCGAGCTTCAAAATGCATTAAGGAAAGACAATAAAGGAGCGAAACCGTTTATTAAAAAATATAGTTTACATAACATCATAGGCCAAAATGATAAGTTGATAGCAGCTAAAAAAATCGCTCAAAAAGCTTGCGAGTCGCCTTCTAGTGTCCTCATATATGGTGAAACAGGAACAGGTAAAGAGATGTTTGCGCAAAGTATACACTACAATGGTATTAGAAAAGATAAGACATTCATAGCGCAAAATTGTGCTGCTATTCCAGATTCTTTACTTGAAGGTATATTGTTTGGAACAGAAAAAGGCGGATTTACTGGTGCAATTGAAAGAGAGGGAATATTTGAGCAAGCAAATGGAGGCACATTACTATTAGATGAGATAAATTCTATGAGCTTAACACTTCAAGCCAAACTATTGAGGGTTTTACAAGAAGGCTATATTAGAAGAGTTGGTGGAACGAAGGATATACCTATCGATGTTAGAATTATAGCTACGACCAATGAAAATCCTATCGATAGCATTGAGAAAGGAACACTAAGAAAGGACCTGTACTACAGATTAAATGTCATCAATATCAATATTCCGCCATTAAGAGAAAGATTAGATGACATTGAACTTCTAACATATTATTTTATTTCTAAATACAACAAAATATTGAATAAGAATATAAACAAAGTCTCTCCTGATGTCTTAAAAGATTTCAAGAATTATTTTTGGCCTGGAAATGTGAGAGAACTAGAAAACTTTATTGAAGGGGCAATGAATATGGTATCATACAATGACAAGATTTTAAATAAAGAAGACTTTGTTACTTCGAATTTTATACCAAGCAGCAAAGAGAAAATAATATTTAATAATTTTGATAATCAAACATTGCCTGAAATGATTGGAAACATTGAGCAAAAAGTGATCAATGAAGCACTTAAGATAAACAATTACAATATATCTAATGCAGCAAGTTTTTTAGGAATAAAAAGACAAACTCTACAAGCGAAAATAAAAAAATACCAATTGATGCAAAAATAATTGCGGATGATGCAAATTAGTTTGCATCTTTTTTTATTTTATCAATATTAGATTGCATAGAATGCCTAAAAATTCATAATATTTAACAAAATGATTTGGCATAAATTTTGCATAAGTATTAAGTGTAAAAAATTTTATGGAGGTGCTTTATGAGAAAGGAAAACGTTAAAGTAATAATTTGGGGTTTAGGATCAATGGGCAAAGGTATGGCAGAAGTGCTCTTAAAGAAAAAGGGAGTAGAAATAGTTGGTGTTGTTGGCAGAGGAGAAAAAGTTGGAAAAAGCATGTATGATTATTTAGATGTAGAAAGAGGAGATAGAAAAGATATAATTATCGGAGAATATCAAGATGTAATTACAGAGAAAGCTGCAGATGTAGTTTTAGTAGCTACTGATTCTTTTACTAGAAAAACATTCGATAAATTGAAATATATTTTAGAAAAGAAAATAAACATAATTTCAACTGCTGAAGAAATGGCATATCCATATGCGCAAGAACCTGAATTAGCGAAAGAACTTGACAGAATCGCTAAAGAAAATGGCGTATCAGTATTAGGAACTGGTATAAACCCAGGATTAATAATGGATTTATTGGTTATTACATTGACTGGAGCATGCATAGACGTTGAAAGCATAAAAGCAGAAAGAATCAACTCATTGTCACCATTTGGACCTTCTGTAATGAAAGAACAAGGCGTTGGCATCAGTTTAGAAGAATTCAATAAAAGATTAGAAGAAAAGACATTGGTAGGTCATGTTGGATTCCCAGAATCTATTAATATGATAGCTGATGCCCTAGGCTGGAAGTTATCCAAAGAAATAGAGCAATTTAGAGCACCAATAGTAAGTGATGTGTATAGAAAATCTCCATATGCAGAAGTTCAACCTGGAGATGTAGCAGGCTGTGAAATGAAAGGATATGGATACGTTGATGGTGAGTTAAAGATAGAAATGCTTCATCCTCAACAAATAGAACCACAGTTGGCTGGAGTACAAACTGGTGATTACATCACTATAAAGGGAACTCCAGATATAAATATGTCAATAGTTCCAGAAGTACCTGGCGGGATTGGCACAATAGCAATGTGCGTTAATATGATTCCACATATTATAAATGCTACACCAGGATTAAAGACAATGATTGATTTACCCGTTCCAAGAGCAATCATGGGTGATATGAGAGAAATGATTAAAGAAGATTAAGGATGAAAGGGAGATATTAATGGATGCTAAAAGAGGAGATTGGGTAAGAATTCATAAGATAATCCTGACACCAGAACAAAGGGCTTCGAATTTACCAGAAGACACAAGAAAAGTACCACTAGAAATGTGGGACAAAGGATTCTTACTAAATGAAGAAGCTAATATCGGGCAAGAGGTAGAAGTGGAAACTTACATTGGAAGAAAAGTAACAGGAACATTAATTGAAATCAATCCATATTGGGGGCATGATTTTGGCAAATGTGTTCCAGAAGTTTTATATATAGGCAGACAAGCTAGGGCTTTATTGGAAGAAGGTGAAGATAATGAGTAATAGCTATGATGATGTGATGGCAAGAAAAAGCGAAATAATGAAGAAATCTGTAGGGATTGATTATAGCATATTTGAATCAGGTTCGATAGCTTTTGACTATGAGAGAATGATGAAAGAAACTGGCTATTCCTTACAGGAAATAGAAGAAATACAAAAGCAAACATCAGTAGGTTCTACGCCACTTTATGAGTTGAAAAATATAACTAAATTGGCTAGAAAATTTTCTAAACCTGGGAAGGGTGCGCGAATATTTATAAAAGATGAGGCGTGCAATCCTTCTGGTTCTTTCAAAGCAAGACGTGCGGCTACATCAGTATATCATGCACAAAAGTTAGGATATAAAGGTGTCATAGCTGCAACTTCAGGGAATTATGGTGCTGCTGTTGCGTCACAAGCAGCTATGAGAGGACTTAAATGTATTATAGTCCAGGAATGTTATGATTCAAGAGGAATAGGACAACCTGAAATAATTGAAAAGGCAAGAGCTTGCGAGGCATATGGTGCAGAGGTAGTACAATTGACTGTTGGCCCAGAACTATTTTACTCATTCTTATTGCTATTAGAGGAAACTGGATATTTTAACGCTTCACTTTATACTCCATTTGGAATAGCAGGAGTAGAAACATTAGGATATGAAATATCTATGGATTTTAGGCAAAGAGAGGGAAGAGATCCTGATGTTGTAGTCATAACAAATGCAGGAGGCGGAAATTTAACAGGTACAGCTAGGGGATTGATTAAAGCAGGAGCATTTGATACTAAAATAGTAGGTGCAAGTGTAAATTTAGAAGGGCTTCACATGGCAAGTGATGAACAATTTAACAAGAAATCATTCACTACTGGACATACTGGATTTGGGATACCTTTTGCAACATGGCCGGATCGATCTGATGTTCCTAGATCTGCAGCAAGACCGCTGAGATATATGGATAGATATGTAACCGTAAATCAAGGTTCCGTATTTTATATGACTGAATTATTGGCACAAGTCGAAGGACTTGAAAGAGGTCCTGCAGGAAATACAGCTCTAGCAGCTGCATTCAGCTTAGCTCAAGAGCTTGATGAAGATAAGATAATTGTAGTACAAGAGACCGAGTACACAGGCGCAGGGAAGCACATATTGCCACAGCTGACATTTGCTAAAGAAAATGGCATAGAATTAGTAATTGGTGATCCAAAAGAAGAAATTCCAGGCAAAAACATCGTACTACCAAAAGATCCAGGATATATGCATACTGCTGAAATTGATTTAGATAAAATTAAGAGATCTTATATTAAAAATTGCATTGTCAATTATAAAGTTGAAACTGTAACTAGAGCAGACATAGAATTCTTAGCTCAAGACACTAAATCAAGCGTAGAATATGTAATTAATGTACTAAGAGAACTAAATGTTAATGTAGAAAGGTAGTGTACAAATGAGAAGAGAAGACGATTTTGAAGAAAGAAGAAAACATTTAGCGGATTTGTCAGAATCAGAACTAGAAGCTTATTTTTGGCAATTAGCAGAAAAAATAGTTGATCCATTAGTAGATTTAGCTTATAATCACACAACTCCTTCGATAGAAAGAAGTGTATTGCTAAGAATGGGATTTTCAAGCATAGAAGCAAAAAGCATTGTCGAAAATGCAATAGATAGAGGCCTTATAGGGAAAGGTGTAGGGAATATTGTATACAAATACTCAAAACACAAAGGCTTAGGAATAAGAGAAGCAGGATTAGAATTAATAGAGCCTAACTCTTGGGATGAGGTAAAACCTCTATTTAATGGAGGTGCAAATTAATGGAACTTAAACCAAATGAAAAATTAAACATTAAAGAGATTTTAAAGGATTTAGAGAGTTATAGACCTAAAAGAAGAGGTTGGCATTGGAGAGAAGGAGTTGGAGAGGTTAGAAAAATAGGCAAATTTGACTACTATGAAACATCAGAAAACTTAATACAAAGTCAACCCCTTCCAGCAGCAAAGTATTTTGATAACATTGATCCACAACCTGCTCCAGTAATTACTACAGAAATAGCATCAGGTCGTTTTGAGGACGATATAAGAAGGATGAGGATGGCTGCATGGCATGGCGCAGATCATATAATGGTAATTCGTACAGCAGGACAATCTCACTTTGAAAGCTTGATTGAAGGTACACCACAAGGTGTGGGTGGTATACCAATTAGTAGAAAACAAGTAAGAGCACAGAGAAAAGCTCTAGATTTGATTGAAGAGGAAGTAGGAAGGCCAATTAATTATCACTCATACGTATCCGGAGTAGCAGGCCCAGAAATTGCTGTAATGTTTGCAGAAGAAGGAGTCAATGGAGCACACCAAGATCCTCAATACAACGTTTTATATAGAAATATAAACATGGTAAGATCTTTTGTCGATGCAGCAGAAGCGAAGAAGGTTATGACTTGGGCTGATATAGCACAAATTGATGGCGCACATAACGCCAATGCAACGGCAAGAGAAGCTTGGAAAGTAATGCCTGAATTAATGGTACAGCATGCTTTAAACTCAATGTATTCTGTAAAAATAGGCATGAAAAAGTCAAATATATGCTTGTCAACTGTTCCACCAACTGCACCACCAGCACCTTGTATGAGGCTTGATCTACCATACGCAATTGCATTGAGAGAATTATTTAAAGAATATAGAATGAGAGCTCAGATGAATACTAAGTACATGGAATCATCTACTAGAGAAGCTACTGTAACACATGTACTAAATTTGTTGATTTCAGAATTGACATCGGCAGATATTCAATCCACAATAACACCAGATGAAGGTAGAAATGTTCCTTGGCATATCTTTAACATTGAGGCTGTTGACACAGCTAAGCAAGCTTTCAACGGAATGGATGGTTTAATGAAAATGGTAAAAGTAGATAGAGACGGCGAATATCTATCTACAAAAGTTAGAGAGCTTAAAGAAAGAGCAGTTCTATTTATGGAAGAAATATTAGAAATAGGTGGATACTTTAAAGCTGTTGAGGAAGGTTTCTTCGTAGACTCCGGCTATTATCCTGAAAGAAATGGGGATGGAATTGTCAGAAAGATAGACGGAGGAGTTGGTGTAGGAACAGTATTCGAAAGAGACAAGGAATACATGGCACCTGTAACTGCTCACTTCGGATATAACAATTTAGAACAATATGGGCAAGAATATGTTGAGAATCCTTCTCTACTGATTAATGGTTCTACATTTGAAAAACCAGAAAAAATCATCTTTATAGATGAACTTGACGAAACTGATAATGTCAATGTAAGGTTAGAAGAAGTAAAAGACTTATTGAACACTAATCTCATTAAGCCTGAAATGGAATGGCTTGGAGATGGGGTTGTTTTACTCACGATGTTTTTACCTACAGATGTACGTACTGCTGAATTCGCAGCACTTGAAATTGGCAAAAACTTGAATTTAAAAGATTGCGAAGTCATTCACAGGGAAGTAATGCAACAAGCAGAAGGCACTAGGATTGAGTTAAAAGGAAGAGTTGATTTTTCAATAGACATATCTAAATTGGTTATTCCACCAAAGCCAGAAGAAATGAGTGAAGATGAAATCAGAGCTGAGATATCGAGAAAACCAATGAAAGTTGTTGCAGCTACAGTTGGAGATGATGAACATTCAGTTGGACTAAGAGAGATAATTGACATCAAACATGGAGGTATAGAAAAATATGGCATTGAGTGCCACATTTTAGGGACTTCTGTTCCAGTAGAAAAATTGGTTGATGCAGCAATCGAATTAAATGCAGATGCAATTTTAGTTTCTACTATTATTTCCCATGATGACATCCACTACAAGAATATGAAGAAGTTAAATGATTACGCTATTGAAAAGGGTGTCAGAGACAAGTTGATAATTGCTGCTGGCGGAACTCAAGTGTCTAATGAAATGGCTGTGAAAAATGGAATGGATGCAGGATTTGGAAGAGGAACAAAAGGCTCTCATGTTGCAACATTCCTTGTCAAGAAAAGACGTGAGATGGAAAATGAGAATTGATTTATTAGTTGCTGAAATAGGAAGTACCACAACTGTAGTAAATGCATTTGATAATATACAAATAGCCCCTGTTTTTCTTGGACAGGGGCAAGCTCCTACCTCGGTATTAGAAGGAGATGTAAACATAGGCTTAAAAGGTGCCATAGAGGATCTTAAACGAAGTATGGGTATTCCAGACCTTGAATACAATGAACTTATTGCTACAAGCTCAGCGGCAGGCGGATTAAAAATGACTGTACATGGATTGGTATACGATATGACAGTTCGAGCTGCAAAAGAAGCTGCTTTGGGAGCAGGAGCAAATATTAAATATATTACATCAGGTAGATTGAGAAAATCCGATTTAAAAAAGATTGAAGAAATAAAACCCAACATAATATTGATAGCAGGTGGCGTTGATTATGGGGAAAGAGACACTGCACTTTACAACAGTGAATTAATAGCAAGCTTAAACTTAGACATACCCGTTATATATGCAGGGAATATAGAAAATCATGATGAAATAAAAGAAATATTTAAAGATACAAAAATGGAATTATATATAACGGAAAATGTTTATCCCGAAATTGATCAATTGAATGTTGAACCAACTAGAAAAATAATTCAACAAGTTTTTGAAAAACACATCATACATGCACCAGGTATGACAAAGATTAGAGAGATGGTAAATGGCAACATAGTGCCAACTCCTGGAGCAGTTATGAAAGCAAGCGAATTATTATATGAACATATGGGAGATCTAGTCACAATAGATGTTGGCGGTGCTACAACTGATGTCCATTCAGTCACTGAAGGCAGTGAAGAAATCAATAGAATGCTGATAAGTCCAGAACCAAAAGCTAAGAGGACGGTAGAAGGTGACCTAGGGGTATATGTGAACGCAAAAAATATAATAGAAGGTTTAGGAGAAGATGTTTTAATTAGAAAACTAGGGGTATCTAAAGAAAAATTAAATTGTTTAATATCAGGAATCAAACCAATACCTGAGAGTGAAGATGAGATTAAGTTTATTGAAACTTTGACAGAATATGCTTGTGTAACTGCAATAAAACGTCATGCTGGTATTTTAAAGAATCTATATGGTCCTACTGGTAAGACAACATTTGCCGAAGGAAAAGATTTAACAAGCGTAAAATATGTAATAGGTACTGGTGGAGCATTAACGAGATTGCCACATAGGATAGAAATATTAAGAAATATTTCTCATTCTAATAGTGGAATGGAGTTATTACCTAATCCTGATGTTGAGATTTTGATAGACAATCATTATATAATGGCATCTATAGGGGTCATGTCATATAAGTATCCTGATGCAGCAATAAAATTGCTTTATGATAGCTTAGACATAAATATGAAAGGGGAATAAAAGTGTCTTACCCAAGAGTAATTATAGATACTAAGAAAATTGAATCAAATGTATCAACAGTAGTTTCGCTTGCAAAGAAAGAAGGAATAACAATCGCTGGTGTTACTAAAGGTTATTGCGCATATCCAGAAATTGTTAAAGCTTATATCAATGGAGGTGTAGATTTTTTAGCAGATTCTAGAATAGAGAACTTAAAAAAGATCGCACAATTTGATATCCCGAAGATGATGCTCCGATTGCCAATGATTTCACAAGCTAAGGAAACAGTAGAATACGCTGACATATCGCTAAACTCTGAGTTAGAAACTATATACGCATTAAATGAAGCAAGTGAAAGTTTAGGGAAAGTTCACAAAGTAATTTTAATGGCTGATCTAGGAGATTTAAGAGAAGGCTATTTTAACAAAGAAGAATTATTGCATGCTGTTGATGAAATATTAGAATTGAATAACATTGAACTTTATGGCTTAGGAGTAAATTTGACTTGTTATGGTGGAGTTATACCCAAAAGACATATATTGCAAAAACTTGTAGATTATAAAAATGAAATTGAAGAAAAATTTGAAATAAAGCTAGAAATGTTGTCAGGAGGCAACTCAAGTACAGTCCATTTATTAGGTACGGGCGAGATTCCTAATGGCATCAACAATTTAAGACTCGGAGAATCCATAATATTCGGAACGGAATCTGCATATGGTAGACATATTGATGGGACTGATAGCACCGCGTTTCGGTTAGAAGCTGAAATTATAGAAATCAAAGAGAAACCATCAGTACCAACTGAAGAAATAGGCAGAGACGCTTTTGGAAAAGTGCCAACTTTTGTGGATAGAGGAGTAAGAAAAAGAATTATTTGTGCAGTTGGCAAACAAGACATTGATTTAGACAGCTTATATCCATTAGATAAAGATTTGATAATTTTAGGTGGAAGTTCAGATCACACTATTATAGATGCTTCAGATTCTAAAATTGATTATAGCGTTGGGGACATATTAGCATTTAATCTCCACTATGTGAGCATGTTAAGAGCTATGACTTCTGAATATATAGAAAAAATCATAATTTAAGGGGCTATAAGCCCCTTAAATTTTCAACATGTTAATATCTGTTGTTTTTTCTATAAGTTTTTTCTCTAAGAATCCATTTACATCTTTGTCATAGACATAATCAGTGATCGTCAAACTTGCAGTTCTAGGACTAATTATACTTATAGTAAATACATCTTTTTCAAGGTATACATAGTAATTTACTTTACCAAGTTGGACATATTCATCAAATAGAACAAAATTTTCATTAGTATCATGAATGATAAGCTTAAAAACCTGTCCATCATCCCACATTATTTCACCTTTACTATCTTTTTGTGCAGACGTATATAAATTTATTTCTTCTTCAGTCCCATCAACATCAAAATCATATTTGAAAGTCTCTAACATAGTCAACTGAGAAATATCTTCTGGTGAGGAAGAGTATATAATTTTCTTTGTGTTTTCATCTTCATTTTGAATATTTCCATTATCTGAATTTTCGTTTACGCATCCAGTTAAAGAAATTGCCAAAACCAACATGAGAATAAAAATGGTACTCTTAACTCCAGGCTTCATAATGAACACTCCTAATCATTTATTTATTTTCTAATTTTTGTACTTGTTTTTGATAGTGTTTATACAGAGAATAAAATTCACCGCTGTATGGCTTTTTCCAAGGCTTCTTCTTTCCGCAGAAATGAAGTATAACAGTGTTGTCAAAGATATAATCCATATCAACTTTTCCTTTACTTAAGAATTTATAATAAGTATAAAATCTGGTATCATAATTGTACAGGATCTCATCGACATCTTTTATATCCTTAGAAT
The DNA here is from genome assembly GCF_059568515.1 of Soehngenia saccharolytica DSM 12858. Lineage (NCBI taxonomy): Bacteria > Bacillati > Bacillota > Tissierellia > Tissierellales > Tissierellaceae > Soehngenia > Soehngenia saccharolytica. The sequence continues at coordinate 68,808 of NZ_JCANTN010000002.1, forward strand.
ATAGGGAATTTAAAACATCTTGGTCTGGCAGCACTAATATAGCTTTGTTTTTTTCTATAAAATCAAATATTTCACTCTCGTCAATTCTTTTTCTTTGTTCAGTAAGATTCATCATCAGTACACCAGAATTGTAGTATTCTTCAATTTGGTATTGTAAAAGTCTTATTCTATTAATACCCTTTATAAAGATCTTATTATGGTGGCAAGCTGCAAAGAGATTATTATTAAAATCTACATTATATAGGTTGGAAACTTCATTTATTACTAATATATCTGGATCGAGATAAAGAATTCTCTCCATGTCTTTTGGCAAGTATTTATGGGCAAATAACCTATAGTACATTTCTTCGCTATAATATGATACTACTGGGGCTTCTTTAAAATCATCGCTCGGAATTTTGATTGGGTTAAATGAATTATTAGGCCAATTTTTTACTATATAATCATTTAATGAATCCAACTCATTTTGCGGAATTCTTGAATGCATTAAATAAACATCAAAATTATTATTTTCATTGTTAGTAAATAATGAATAAAGCATTACCTTTAGCGGATTTATATAATTTGAGTCTAGACATACTAATATGTTCAATAAAAACATCTCCTTAGGAAAAAATATTTTACAACATTATTATACCTGATTTTAATACAAATTGATAGGAATTTGATTTTATTTTAATATTTGATTTTATTTATGATATAATAAAATAATTATAATTAATTATATTTAGTTGGTGATGTAATGGATTTATTCTCAATTTCAATGAACAATTTTTTAGAAAAAAACGCGCCATTATCCGATAGACTTAGACCGAGAACAATTGAAGACTTTATAGGACAAGAACATATTATAGGAGATGGTAAATTCTTAACTAGGTCTATAAAAGCTGATCGAATCACTTCGATGATTTTTTATGGTCCGCCAGGGACAGGAAAAACTACATTAGCAATGGTAATCGCAAATTCAACTAAGATGAACTTTGAAAAAATATCAGCTGTTACTTCTGGCGTCAAAGATATAAGAGAAGTAATTAACAAAGCAGAAGAAGCTTTAAAAATAGCAAATAAGAGAACTATACTTTTTATCGATGAAATTCATAGATTTAACAAAGCTCAACAAGACGCTTTATTGCCTTTTGTTGAAAAAGGAATTATAATTCTAATAGGCGCCACAACAGAAAACCCATATTTCGAGATAAACAAAGCACTTTTGTCTAGAATGATGGTAGTGGAACTAAAACCATTAAGCAGAGATGAGCTCTTAATTTTGTTAGATAGAGCATTAAAGGATACCGAATATGGATTAGGAAACTTAAATATTGATATAGATGATGATGCGATAGACTACTTACTTACTGTTGCTGACGGCGATGCAAGAGTTTTATTGAATTCGTTGGAAATAGGAGTCTTATCAACAGATCCACTTGAAGATGGAGTAAGGCATATTTCTTTAGAAGATATTAAGAACTCAATTCAAATGAAATCCTTTAAATATGACAAAGGTTCAGATGAACATTATGATACAATTTCTGCATTTATCAAGAGCATGAGAGGTTCAGATCCAGATGCTGCAGTTTTTTATCTTGCAAAGATGTTAAATGCAGGAGAAGATCCCAAATTCATAGCAAGAAGAATTATGATCGCTGCTTCTGAAGATGTTGGAAATGCTGATCCAAATGCGATTATAGTTGCTACAAATGCATTTTATGCAGTCAATGCTATCGGAATGCCTGAGGCCAGAATAATATTATCTCAAGCTGCTATCTATGTGGCTTGTGCGCCAAAAAGTAATAGTTCATATCTAGCCATTGATGCAGCACTTGAAGACATAAAAAATGAGGAGTCTGGGGACATACCAATATATTTGAAGGATGCTAGCTATTCTGGAGCGAAAGCACTAGGACGAGGCATCGATTATAAATATCCACATGATTACGACAATCACTACGTTAATCAAAACTATTTACCTGATAAGTTTAAAAACAAAATTTATTATAAACCGACTGAATTAGGACATGAAGCTACAATAAAAAAGTGGTTGAGCTTTATTAAAAAAGATAAACTAAAATAAATTACAAAAGGAGGATAACATGAAACCATCTGTAAAAGATATGTACAAATTTAAAGAAAGCTTTATTGGCAAGGAAGTAGAGATTGAGGGATGGATTAAAACAAAAAGATCATCAAAAAAATTAGGATTTATAGAATTAAATGACGGTACATTCTTTAAAAATTTGCAAGTGATATATGAAGAAAATATTAATAATTTCGATGATATAGATAAATTGCCTATATATACCGCTATAAAAGTGATAGGGACAGTCGTAGAAACACCACAGGCTAAACAACCTTTTGAGATAAGGGCTCACGAGATAAATATATTAGCTCCATCAGACAATGATTATCCTATTCAAAAGAAGAAACATTCGCTTGAATATCTAAGGACTTTACAACACTTAAGACCTAGAACAAATACATTTAATGCAGTTTTTAGAGTAAGATCAATGATGGCTTTTGCAATTCACAAATTTTTTCAGGAAAAAGGTTTTGTGTATGTAAACACACCTATTATAACTGCCTCTGATGCAGAAGGTGCTGGAGAGATGTTTAGAGTGACGACACTAGATTTAAACAACCTACCTAGAACTGAAAACGGAGAAATAGATTTCAAAGAAGATTTTTTTGGCAAAGAGACTAACTTGACTGTAAGTGGACAACTTGAAGCGGAGGCATTTGCATTAGCATTTAAAAATGTGTACACTTTTGGGCCTACTTTCAGAGCTGAGAATTCGAATACAGCTAGGCATGCAGCAGAGTTCTGGATGATTGAACCAGAGATAGCATTTGCAGATTTAGCTGATGATATGAAATTAGCCGAAGAGATGTTTAAATATATTATTAACTATGTCTTAGAAAACGCAAAAGAAGAAATGGATTTCTTTGATTCCTTTATATCAAACGGATTGATTGACAGACTTACCAACATTGTAAATTCAGATTTTGGAGTAATTACTTATACTGAAGCCATAGATTTATTGAAAAAGTCAGGTGTAGAGTTCCAATTCCCTGTAGAATGGGGTATGGATTTACAGACAGAACATGAAAGATATTTGACAGAACAAGAGTTCAACAAACCGATATTTGTAATTGACTATCCAAAAGAAATCAAGGCTTTTTACATGAGAGTTAATGATGACAACAGAACTGTTGCAGCTATGGATTTGCTAGTTCCAGGAGTTGGAGAAATTATAGGAGGCAGTCAAAGAGAAGAAAGGCTCGATGTATTATTAGATAAAATGAAAGCTAACAATATGAATTTAGAAAACTATTGGTGGTATCTTGAGTTAAGAAAGTACGGTGGAGTTAAACATGCTGGATTTGGACTTGGATTTGAAAGAGCAGTTATGTATATCACAGGAATGTCAAATATAAGAGATGTAATTCCATTTCCAAGAACTGTAAATAGTTGTGAATTTTAGATTTTTGTTGTAATTTGAATTACCATCTGGTATACTTTAAACAAATTTAATATAAACAATGATAAGAAGTAGTAAGATATGCTTTAATTTCCAGAGAGTTGTCGAATGGTGAAAGGCAATATTTAGGGTATCTGAACTCGTCTTAGAGTTTCCAAGCTAATTGGACGGGATATCTCGTTATATAAATGAGTGGATTAATCAAAAAGAGTGGTACCGCGGAAAGACCTTTCGTCTCTAAGACGAGAGGTTAATTTTTTGTTTACGGAGGTTATTATATGAAAAACTATGATCACAAACAAATTGAAGAAAAATGGCAAAAAATTTGGGATGAAGAAGAGACTTTTAAAGCCTATAATGACAGCGAAAAACCAAAGTATTATGCATTAGTTGAATTTCCATATCCATCTGGAGAAGGTTTACATGTAGGTCATCCTAGACCTTATACAGCATTAGATGTAGTATCAAGAAAAAGAAGACTTGAAGGATATAACGTTTTATTCCCTATGGGGTGGGATGCTTTTGGATTGCCTACAGAAAATTATGCTATTAAGAACAAAATTCATCCCAAGATTGTCACTGAAAAAAACATTGCAAGATTTAAGTCCCAGTTAAAGTCAATAGGTTTTTCTTTTGATTGGTCTAGAGAAATAAATACTACTGATCCAAGCTACTATAAGTGGACACAATGGATATTTTTGAAACTTTTTGATAAGGGATTAGCATACAAAGAAGAGATGCCAATCAACTGGTGCCCTAATTGTAAAATAGGGCTTGCAAATGAAGAAGTAGTAGGAGGCCATTGTGAGAGATGCGGTGGAGAGGTAATAAGGAAAGTTAAAAACCAATGGATGCTTAAGATAACTGAGTACGCTGAAAGACTTATAAATGATTTGGATATGGTTGACTATATAGAAAGAGTAAAATTGCAACAAAAAAATTGGATTGGAAAGTCAGAGGGAGCCGAGGTAGAATTTAAAATTTCCAAAACAAATGAGTCTATAAAAGTTTTCACTACAAGACCTGATACCATTTTTGGAGCAACTTATATGGTTCTTGCACCAGAGCATAAATTAATAGATGAACACAAATCGCTAATCGAAAATTTTGATGAGGTATTGGCATATAGAGAAGAAGTAATGAAAAAATCAGAATTTGAAAGAACAGAGCTATCGAAGGAAAAGACGGGCGTAGAGCTTAAAGGAATAAAAGCAATTAATCCAGCTAACAATAAGGAGATACCTATTTGGATTTCAGATTATGTATTGATAACTTACGGCACAGGTGCGGTTATGGCAGTTCCAGGACATGACGAAAGAGATTGGGAATTTGCTAATAAATTCAATCTACCTATTGTAGAAGTAATCAAAGGTGGAGATGTTTCAAAAGAAGCCTATACTGATACTGAAAATGGAATTGTAGTTAATTCTGACTTTTTAAACGGAATGAATGTGAAGGATGCTAAAGAACAAATCATTGAGTGGCTCGAAAAAAATGAACTTGGGAAGAGAAAAGTAAATTATAAGTTAAGAGATTGGGTGTTTTCAAGACAAAGATATTGGGGAGAACCAATACCAATGATCTACTGTGAAGATTGTGGATGGGTAAAAGTACCAGAAGAAGAACTCCCAGTATTATTGCCTGAAGTTGAAAATTACGAGCCAACCGACAATGGAGAATCACCTTTAGCAAACATAACCGAATGGGTTAACACGACTTGCCCAAAATGTGGCAAACCAGCTAAACGAGAAACTGATACTATGCCTCAGTGGGCAGGATCATCGTGGTATTTTTTAAGATATACTGATCCGCATAATGATGAAGAATTAGCCTCAAGAGAAGCTCTAGATTATTGGATGCCAGTTGACTGGTACAATGGTGGCATGGAGCATACAACATTGCATTTATTATATTCAAGATTTTGGCATAAATTTTTATATGATTGTGGTGTGGTAAGAGATCCAGAACCATATATAAAGAGAACTTCTCATGGCATGATTTTAGGCGATAATAATGAGAAAATGTCCAAATCTAGAGGGAATGTAATTAATCCAGATGATATTGTAAATGAATATGGTGCAGATACATTAAGAACATATGAGATGTTTATCGGGGATTTTGAAAAGAGTGTTCCTTGGTCTGATAATGGATTAAAGGGTTGTAGAAGATTTCTTGAAAGAGTTTGGAAACTACAAGATATTGTAGTGGAGGGAGATGAATATACAAAAGAGCTAGAAACAAGTATACACAAGACTATAAAAAAAGTATCCTTTGATTATGAAAATTTAAAATTCAATACTGCTATTGCATCGCTAATGAGTTTGCTAAATGAGTTTAACGATTATGGGAGAATTACTAAAAAAGACATAGAAACATATCTGCTCTTGTTAAATCCAGTAGCTCCTCATATTACCGAAGAAATGTGGGAAATTTTAGGTTTTAAATCAAGTTTAAATAAAAGCGCTTGGCCAAAATATGAGGAAGAAAAAACAATAGATGAGATAATTGAACTCCCAATACAAATAAATGGCAAAGTAAGGACAACAATAAATGTGGAAATAGATGAAGATCAAGATTCTATTAAAGAAAAAGTATATAATAATGAAGTTGTTGCTAAGTTTATCTCAGGTAAGACAATTATAAAAGAGATTTATGTACCTAGAAAAATATACAATATTGTAGTAAAATAAATCACAGTTCTGCTTGTATAGTTATACAAGCAGAACTAAATTAATTTATATCGGAGGCGATTGATATGACGGTAAAGATAATTACGGATAGTACAGCGTATTTATCAAAAGAATATGTTGAAAAAGAAGATATAACAGTTGTTCCTTTGCATTATATGTTCGATGGGGTAGAGTATATAGAGGGATTTAAAGGCGAATTTGATGATTATTTTGAAAAACTCCAAAATAGCAAATCCTTTCCAACAACTTCACAACCCTCTGTAGGCGAATTTAAAGAAGCTTATTTAAAAGCTTTTGAAAATTACGATGAAATAATAGTGATTGTTTTATCTTCTAAACTCAGCGGCACTTACAATAGTGCAGTGGCTGCAAAAGAATTGTTAGAAGATAAAAAAATTACTGTTGTAGATACTTTTGCGACAGTAGCGGCTCTGAAGTTTCTAGTTGAGGATGCAGTAGATTTAGCTAAGAATGGGAAAAACTCTGAACAAATAGCATTGTATATAGAGGAGAAAAAAACAGAATTGAAGGTATTAGCTTTGCCAGACACCTTGGAATACCTTAAAAGAGGAGGGAGAATATCTCCTATTCAAGCTAACATAGGAAATCTAATAAATATAAAACCCATAATTCAATTAGAAGATGGTGAGCTTACAGTTTTGGAAAAAGTCAGAGGTAAGAATAATGCCCTTTATAGAGTTATTGAATTAGTTGATGAAGAAGTTCAAAGAGCAACAATATGTCAGATACTGTGTATGGAAGATGCGCTTAAATTTAGAGAGCTATTACAAAAAAAACACCCAAACTTAAATATAGACATAGAAGAAATTGGACCTGTTATAGGATCTCACCTTGGTCCTAAAACTATGGGAATCTGCTGGTATTAAAATCAAAAGCAAAAAGTACTGTAAAAAAGTCCTTTTTGCTTTTATTTGTGTAAGAATATGTTATAATAATAACGGGAAAAAATATTAGGAGGTGTATAATGAAAAAAATATTAATTACTGGAGCTTTGGGACAGATTGGTTCAGAGCTAACTGTAAAGATGAGAGAGCTTTATGGCAGGGATAACGTTGTCATAAGTGATATTGAAAAAAAGAGTGGAAAAGAAGACTTAACTGAGAGTGGACCATTTGAAATAATCAATGTATTAGATGCAAAACAAATATCTGAGGTTGTCGATAAGTACAATATTGATACTATCGTAAATCTAGCTGCTATATTATCTGCAGTAGGTGAGAAAAATCCAAATTTATGCTGGCAGATTAATATGACTGGGCTATATAACATATTAGAAATTGCAAGAGAAAAAGGGTTAAAAATATTTACACCTAGTTCGATTGCTGTATTTGGACCTAACACACCTAAAGATTTAACTCCTCAAGATACAATCATGAGACCGACTACTATGTATGGTGTTACAAAAGTATCTGGAGAATTACTATGCGATTATTATTATAAGAAATTTGGAGTAGACACCAGAGGTGTTAGATTCCCAGGCATCATTTCCTACAACACTTTACCTGGTGGAGGCACCACAGACTATGCAGTCCATATCTACTATGATGCTGTACTCAAAAAATCATATACTAGCTTTATTGATAAGGGAACATATATGGATATGATGTATATCCCTGATGCTTTAGATGCAGTAATAAATTTATTGGAAGCTGATGGTAGTAAACTAATTCATCGAAATGCCTTTAACATAACAGCTATGAGCATAGAACCAGAAGACATAGCAAATTCTATCAGAAAATTTATACCTGAATTCAAATTAGATTACGATGTTGACCCAGTTAGACAAAAAATAGCAGAATCATGGCCAAATTCGCTTGATGATTCAGAAGCTAGAAAACAATGGGGATGGAAACCAAAATACGATTTAGATAGCATGACAAAAGATATGCTTGAAAAATTAAAAATTAAATTAAATGTCAAGTAATTAAAGGTGCTTTAAGCACCTTTTCTATTGTATAAATGTTGACAATGTTACTTGGATATACTATAATGAAAAAACAAACCCAAGTAATTTAGTTGGTATTAACGAGGTGAAACAATGAAATTATCTACAAAGGGAAGATATGGTTTAATGGCTATGTATCAACTAGCAATTGTTTATGGTGAAGGCCCTATATCCATAAAGTCAATCGCTGGAGAAGAAGAACTAAGTGAAAACTATTTAGAACAACTTTTTTCAACTTTAAAAAAAGATGGACTTATCATTAGTAGCAGGGGAGCTTATGGAGGATATATGCTTTCTAGGCATCCTAAAGAAATAACAGTTGGTGAGATATTGCGTTCTCTAGAAGGAGAGAATTATCCAGCTGAATGTGTTTCTAGTGATGGATTTGAATGCAAAAAAGAGGAAATGTGTGCTACAAAATTAGTATTAGCGAAGATTAAAAATGGTATTGACCAGGTTATTGACTCAATAACTCTGCAGGATATGGTTGAAGAATCTAATACTGTAAAATCAGATTTTAAGGAGGACTAAAGTGGAAAAAATAATTTATATGGATCATGCTGCAACTACTCAAGTTAGAAAAGAAGTGCTTGATGAAATGATACCATATTTCAACGAGTATTACGGCAACCCATCAAGCATATATTATTTAAGCAACTTTTCTAAAATGGCTATAGATAAAGCGAGAGAAAGAGTGGCAAAAGCAATTAATGCTGAAAAAAATGAAATTTATTTTACTGCAGGTGGATCTGAATCTGATAATTGGGCTATAAAAGGGGTTGCTTCGAAGTTAAGAGATAAGGGTAATCATATCATTACATCTAAAATAGAGCATCATGCTATTTTGCACACATGTGAGTACTTAGAAAAGCTTGGTTATGAAATTACCTATCTTGATGTCGATGAATATGGAATGATTTCTTTAGATGAACTTGAAAAAGCTATTAAAAATGAGACAATACTGATTTCTATAATGTTTGCAAACAACGAGATTGGAACTATTGAGCCAATAAAAGAAATTGGTGAGATAGCGAGAAAACACAATGTAATTTTTCATACAGATGCTGTCCAGGCTGTTGGCAGCTTGCCTATTGATGTAAAGGACATGAATATTGATTTATTGTCTATGTCTGCGCATAAGCTATATGGCCCAAAAGGCGTTGGAGCATTGTATATAAGAAAAGGAATTAAAATAGATCCATTAATCCATGGAGGAGCTCAAGAGAGAAATAAAAGAGCTGGGACTGAAAATGTACCTGGGATAGTAGGACTTGGAAAAGCTATTGAGCTAGCGTATTCCGAATTAGAAGAAAATACAGCTAAGCTGATAGAACTTAGAGATTATATGATAAAAAGTATACAAAGCCGTATTCCTGACGTAAGACTAAATGGTCATCCAACTAAAAGATTACCAGGAAATGTAAATATGTGCTTTAGATATATAGAAGGGGAATCTTTGCTATTGAGCTTAGATATGTATAAGATAGAAGCTTCAAGTGGTTCTGCATGTACATCAGGAAGCTTGGATCCATCTCATGTGCTTTTAGCAATTGGCCTTCCGCATGAAATTGCACATGGCTCACTAAGATTATCCTTAGGGATAGAAAACACTAAAGAAGAAGTAGATTTTGTAGTGGAGAAACTTACTACAATTGTAGATAGATTAAGACAAATGTCACCACTTTATGAAAAAAAACAGGAGGGTAAATAATGTATTCGGAAAAAGTAATGGATCATTTCATGAATCCAAGGAATGTAGGAGAGATTGAAAATGCAGATGGAATTGGAGAAGTAGGCAATCCAAAATGTGGAGATATAATGAAAATGTATCTAAAAATTGAAGATGGAATAATCACAGATGTAAAATTCAAGACATTTGGATGTGGATCTGCAATTGCATCTTCAAGCATGGCAACTGAATTGATCAAAGGGAAATCTATACAAGAAGCTATGCAAATAACTAATAAAGCTGTTGCTGAAGCGCTGGACGGTCTTCCACCTGTTAAAATGCACTGCAGTGTATTAGCTGAACAAGCAATAAGAAAAGCGTTGCTTGATTATTCGAAGAAAACTGGGGTAAAGATAGAAGGACTAGATGAAACTGAATTTGACGATGATGACTTACATGAAATAGAAGCCGAGGAGTAAATAAGTCTTATTTAGGAGGCAAAGCATGAAAATAGCTGCTCCACCAGATTTGTTTGTCAAACTAGTATGGATACTTCTAACAGTTTTGCTATTTTTAATTAGTTATTATTTGATAAATATCGGGAATAACTTTGTAGAAAAGAGAAAAAAAATTAAATACGACACTAAAATATTAGTAGCTATTGCTTCTATAGTTTCTATAATATATGTGATTTATGAATTGTTTTCAAAATTTAGCATATTATCGGATATTGTATTGGCTATAATTCTATCTATTATTCTGGCTTATTTTTTAAATCCATTGGTAAATTATTTACAAAAGAAAGGATTAAAAAGAACAGTAAGCACAGCAATAGTCTATATAGGAATAGTCATAATTTTAGCGATATTGCTAGTGTCGTTTATCCCGAGGACAGGGAAAGAAATTAAGAACTTAGCTGAGAATTTATCTATTTATATCAGCAATTTCAATACCTTTATTGACAAAATCTATGCTGGATATTCCAATGTATTGGGCGATACGCCTGAATTGTTGCAGAGTATAGAAAAGGTAATAGAAAGTAATACTCAAAAACTTCAAGATTCAATATCAAGTGGATTGACAAATCTAATAACAGGGATAAGTGGGTTCTTGTCAAAGGCTGTAACTTTAATTTTAATACCAATAATAACATTCTATTTTCTTGTTGATAAAAATTACTTTGTAAAAAAGCTTAAAGAACATATACCTGAAAAATACAAAGATGATATTTTTACTCTGTCACATCAGATAAATGATGTAATGAATCAATTCATAAAAGGCAGACTTCTAATGGCTATTTTTGTTGGCACAATGACTGCGATATTTTTGTTGATAATGGATGTTCAATTTGCTATTGTCATAGGATTTATAACGGCAATTGCAGATATAGTTCCATACATTGGACCATTTTTGGGGTTTTTACCAGCCGTTATTTTAGCATTTTTCTCAAGTCCATTAAAAGCACTATGGGTAGCTATATTTTTTGTTGTTATACAGTGGGTTGAGAATAATATCTTAGCACCTAAAGTTCTCGGGCAGAGCATAGGTCTTCATCCCCTGACAGTGCTCTTGGCTTTAATAATTGGTGGAGGAATATTTGGAGTGCTGGGAATGATATTAGCGGTACCAGTAACTGCCATAATGATGATTTTAGTTAAATTTATTATAAACAAATATAAAGAATCGAGGGAATTATTGTAGTTCATTGACAAATAACCATATATATTCTAAAATAAAGTAGTAACACAACCTCCCTTAAGGGGAGGATTTTTATAATACTTAGCGAGGTGTAAATATGAAAAAATTAGGACTTCATGATATAAGGAAAGAATATTTAGAGTTTTTTAAAGAGAAAGGGCACTTAGTAGCTCCTAGTTTTTCATTAGTGCCAAAGAATGACAAATCACTTTTACTTATTGGAGCTGGAATGGCACCTTTAAAACCATATTTTACTGGTGAAAAAACACCTCCTAGTAGACGTATGACAACTTGTCAAAAATGTATTAGAACTGGAGATATAGATAATGTTGGAAGGACTGCAAGACATGCTACATTTTTTGAAATGCTAGGTAATTTTTCTTTTGGCGATTATTTCAAAAAGGAAGCTATTTCATGGGCTTGGGAGTTCTTAACACAAAGGCTTGAATTAGATCCAAAGGATCTTTGGGTAACAGTATATTACGAAGATGATGAGGCTTACGAGCTATGGAATAAGATGATTGGAATTCCAAGTGAAAAAATTGTAAGATTGGGAAAAGAAGATAATTTTTGGGAATTGGAAGTAGGACCATCTGGCCCATGCTCAGAAATTTATGTAGATAGAGGAGAACAGTACGGCTGTGGCAAAGAAACTTGTAAACCAGGTTGCAATTGTGACAGATTTTTGGAAGTATGGAATTTGGTGTTTACACAATTTGACAAAGATGAAAACGGAGTCTATCATCCACTACCAAACCCTAATATAGACACAGGAATGGGACTTGAAAGAATTGCCACTATAATGGAAAATACTGACAACATATTTGAAATTGGAGCTATAAAAGATATATTAAATAAAGTTTTAGAAATAAGCGGATATAAATATGGTTCAGATAAAGAGAAAGATGTATCAGTTAGAATAATTACAGATCATATCAGAGCCATAACATTTTTAGTCAGCGATGGCGTTGTTCCAAGCAATGAAGGAAGAGGATATGTACTTAGGAGACTCATAAGGAGAGCTTCAAGACATGGCAAACTTCTTGGTATAGAGGATACATTTTTGGACAAAGTATCAGAAGTTGTAATTAATTCATGGATGGTCGAATACAGAGAACTCAAAGAAAATGAAAATCAAATAAAAAGAGTTATCTCAATAGAAGAGGAAAAATTTCAAGAAACAATAAATCAAGGGCTGAATATACTTGAAGGCATGATAGATGAATTAGAGAAAAGCAATGCAAAGGTATTAGATGGAGATAAGGTTTTCAAACTTTATGACACTTTTGGGTTTCCACCTGAACTTACAGAGGAAATTTTGAAAGAAAAAGGTTATCAAATAGACTTAAATGGTTTTAAAGATTACATGAATGCTCAAAGAGAGAGAGCAAGAAGAGCAAGAGAAGAGACAGATGCTGGCTGGAGCACTAAAAATGAAGAAGATATTACTAGAGGAATTGATTCTGAATTTATAGGGTATAATACATTAAAAACAGAGACAATTGTCAAAGCTATTTTTAAAGATAATCAGAAAGTTGAGAAATTGACAGAAGGCGAAAGTGGATTCGTTATTTTAGAGAAAACACCATTTTATGGCGAATCTGGTGGACAAATAGGCGATAAAGGGATAATCAAATGCGATCAAGGAATGGCTCAAGTAAACGACACTAAATTAACTCCTTCAAAATCGCCAATTCATCAAGTAACTGTAATAAGTGGGGAAATCAGCACTAATAAATCTGTCCAAGCTGAAGTAGATGTAGAATTGAGAGAAGCTACAATGAGAAACCACTCAGCAACTCATTTGTTGCATAAGGCTTTAAAACAAGTCGTAGGGAATCATGTTAATCAAGCTGGTTCATTAGTTACTCCTAAAAGACTTAGATTTGACTTCACTCATTTTGAGCCATTATCAGAAGAGGAAATTAAAAGAATCGAAACAATTGTCAATTTGGAAATACTAAAAGCTCAAGATGTGAAAACTGAAATTATGACATTGAAAGAAGCACAGCAACAGGGTATAACCGGGTTATTTGAAGAGAAATACGGAGAGTTTGTAAGAGTTGTTAGCATTGGAAACTTTTCGCAAGAACTATGCGGAGGTACCCATGTAAAGAATTCTGGGCAAATAGGTTTGTTTAAGATATTGTCAGAATCTAGTGTAGCTTCTGGAGTAAGAAGAATAGAGGCGCTGACAGGCTTAAATGTGTATGATTATATAGTGGAATTGGAGAACAACATAAACCAAATAGCTATAACGCTTAACAGCAGTAAGCAAAATGTGTTGGAAAAAGCTATGCACATAATAGAGGAGTCTGAAGAAAAAGACAATGAAATAAGAAATTTGAGAAAGACTATAATATCCAGCTCAATAGAGAATATCATCAATAGCTCCATAAATTTAAACGGATTAAATCTTATAATTCATGATTGCGATAAAATGGATGTGCAAGATATGAGAGAACTAGGAGATGCTATTAAATCAAGGATAGACAATGGCATTATTTTCTTGACTTCTCAAGATGAAGGCAAAATAACTTTTATTTCAATGGCTACTAATGATGCAGTAGAAAAAGGTGTAAATGTTGGATTGCTAGTAAAAAGAGTGTCGAACATTGTCGGCGGCAACGGAGGAGGAAGAAAAGATATAGCTCAAGGCGGAGGAAAGTATCTTGATAAATTAGAAGAAGCTTTGAAAGAAGTTGAAATTATTATAAAAGAACAATTAAAAATGTAAATTTATATTAAAATTATGTTATAATAAATAGAAGGGGTGGTACCATGGATAGGGAAAAAGATAGTAAATTCAATGAAACCGTTAAGTTTGAAGCTACGAAAGACAACCCAGTAGAACCAAGAGAGATACTGATGTCGGTCTTCAAATCATTAGAAGAAAAGGGGTACAATCCTATTAATCAAATTATAGGATATATCCTATCCGGAGATCCAACCTACATTACGAGCCACAATAATGCGAGAAATCTAATTAGAAAGATAGAAAGAGATGAACTATTAGAAGAAATTCTAAGGGCGTATTTGGAAACTAATAGAGACTAGTTTTAAGGATAGATGGATGGCTTAAGCTATCCATTTATTTATGTAAATAGTGAGGGGTAAAAATTGAACAGAATCGAATTGGGAAATACAGGGATAAATGTTTCTAGGATATGCTTTGGTTCTTTAACTATGACGCCATTTCAGGCAAATTTATCTGTTGAAAATGGTGCTTATTTGATAAAATATGCTTATGAAAAAGGCATCAATTTTTTGGATACAGCTGAGATATATGATAATTATAGTTATATTAAAGCAGGAATAAGAGGCATTAGCAGAGAGAAATATGTTATATCGACTAAATCATATGCCTATACAAAAGAACTAGCACAGAACAGCTTAGAAAAGGCTTTGAAAGAAATTGGAACAGATTATATAGATATTTTTTTATTGCATGAACAAGAGAGCGAATATACTATAAAAGGGCATTATGAAGCCATAGAGTATTTTCTAAAAGCTAAAGATGAAGGTAAAATAAGAGCAATTGGCATATCAACTCATAGAGTTGCTGGGGCTAAAGCATTATTAAAATACAAAGAGCTTGATATTATTCACCCACTGGTAAATATGTCAGGTATAGGAATTCACGATGGAACTATCGACGACATGTTAAATGTATTAGAACAACTACACTTCATGGGAAAAGGCATATATAGTATGAAAGCGCTGGGTGGAGGGCATTTAATCAATAGAGCTAAAGAAGCTATTAATTTTGTAAACAAGATACCATTCATAGATTCAATTGCAATCGGCATGCAATCTTGTGATGAGATAGATGCTAACATTCAGATAATTGAAAAAGATGATGTTGATTTAAACATTGCGAACAACTTAAGACAGAAAAATAGAAGACTGATTGTTGCTGATTATTGTATAGCTTGTGGGAGATGTGTAAATAGGTGTAAACAAAATGGAATACAGATAATAGACGGTCGAGCCACGCCAAATGACAGTTGCATCTTGTGTGGTTATTGTGCTACTGTATGTCCGGAATTTTGTATAAAAGTTATTTAGGTGATAATATGGAAAGAATTCTTGGGCTAGATATTGGTGAAAAAAGAATAGGAGTGGCTTTAAGCGACCTTTTAGGTTTAACTGCACAAGGCTTAGCGACTATTAATAGAGTTGGGAAAAAGAAAGACTTTGATGAGATAGGGAAAATAATTGCAGAATACGATATTAAGAAAGTAGTTGTCGGATTGCCACTTAATATGGATGGAAGCATGGGTGAACCCTGCGAAATGGTTAGAAATTTTGCTGAAAAAATCAAAAATAAATTTAATGTTGAGATTATTTACATCGATGAAAGATTATCAACAGTTTCCGCAACTAAAGTGTTGTTAGAAGCTAATGTGAGAAGAGAGAACAGAAAGCATGTAGTAGATAAGATCGCTGCATCATATATACTACAAAGCTATTTAGATAGAAAATAAGGAGGAGAACATGCAACAAAAAGCTGTATTTTATGATGAATTGGGTAATGAAATTGAGTTTTTAGTCAAGGCTAAATTTAGTATAGATGATACAGATTATGTAGTATTGCTACCAAGTGAAGATATTGATTCACCAACATATATATTAAAGGTGGACTTGGATGAAAATGGCGATGAAATACTAGTTGGAATTGATGATGAAGAGTTAGAAGAAGCGAAAGAAGTATACGAAGAGTTAATGAAAGAACAACTGCAATAGGTGGTGTGGTTAAAGTGGAGAGTAAAATAGAAAAGTATCTATGTGCATTACAACAGAAAGGGTACAAGTCTACTAGCCAAAGAGAAGAAATACTCAATATTTTGTTTGATAATAAAAATGAACATTTAAGTTGCGAGGATGTTCATAACATCATATCAAAGGAGAAGAAAGACATTGGCATTGCAACAGTGTATAGAACTTTGCAGTTGTTTGAAAAGTTAGGCATTGTATATAAGATTAATTTTGATGATGGAGTTACAAGATATGAGCTAAATACTGAGGGCGAATATCACCACCACCATCATTTAATATGCACACAATGCGGGAAAGTAACGGAAGTAAAGTTGGATTTATTGGAGTCGCTTGAACATGAAATTGAAATTGAAGAAGGTTTTATGGTAAGCGACCACGATGTAAAATTTTATGGAATTTGCAAAGAATGCAAAAAGAAAGAAAAAAATAAATGGGAGTGATATAGTGGCAAAAGAAAACAAATTAAAAATCATTCCCTTAGGAGGACTAGGGGAAATAGGAAAGAACATGACTGTCTATGAATACAAAGATAGTATAGTCATAGTTGATTGCGGGATGACATTTCCAGGCGATGAAATGCTTGGAGTCGATGTCGTAATACCAGATATAACATATCTGATGAAAAACAAAGATAAAATAAAGGGTTTACTTCTAACTCATGGGCATGAAGATCACATAGGTGCAATTCCTTATGTTTTAAAGAAGATTGACATGCCTATTTACGGAACAAAATTGACAATTGGCCTATTGCAAAATAAACTTAAAGAGCATAATTTAGAAAATTCTAACCTAAATGTTGTAAAACATGGTGAAAAATTCAAATTAGGATATTTTGAAATTGAATTTATCAGAACAACACACAGCATACCTGATTCAGCGGCAATAGCTTTGACATCACCTATAGGGACTGTAATTCAAACTGGAGACTTTAAAGTTGATTTTACACCTATGTCAGGAGATGTTATGGATTTAAATAGGTTCGCTGAGCTTGGAAACAAGGGTGTACTTGCATTGTTGTCTGATTCAACGAATGTAATCAGACCAGGGTATACTTTGAGCGAGAGAACTGTCGGTGAAACTTTCAGAGACTTGTTTTATAAAGCAGAAGGAAGAATTATCGTTGCGACTTTTGCATCAAATGTGTATAGAATTCAACAAATAATAGATGCAGCAGAATTGAATGATAGGAAAGTAGTAATTTCAGGTAGATCAATGGTAAATACTGTGAATGTTGCAAATGAACTTGGATATTTGAGGGTTAAACCTGACACAATGATAGATATAAATGATATGAATAAGTATAATAAAAAGGAAATTGTAATTATCACTACAGGAAGCCAAGGTGAACCTATGAGTGCTCTGACTAGGATTGCCAACAATGAGCATAGAAAAATTGAGCTTATGCCTGATGATATGGTGATCATTTCGGCAACACCAATTCCTGGAAATGAAATTACTGTTTCTAAAGTAATCAACAAATTATTGGAAAAAGGTACAAATGTTATATATGAAGCATTGGCTGATATACATGTATCTGGCCATGCTTGTCAGGAAGAGTTAAAGTTAATTCATAGCTTAGTAAAACCAAAATATTTTGTACCAGTGCATGGAGAAACAAGACATCTTAAACATCACGCGGATATTAGTCATCAACTAGGTACACCTAGAGAAAATATTTTCATATTGGAAAACGGACAGACTCTTGAATTTACTAAAGGCAGTGCTAATTTAGGACAAATGGTTCAAGCTGGGAATATCCTAGTAGATGGGCTAGGTGTTGGTGATGTTGGAAATATAGTTTTAAGAGACAGGAAGCACTTATCTGAAGATGGTTTAATTGTTGTGGTAGTAACTATTAATAAACAAACTGGCGCAGTAGAATCAGGGCCAGATATTGTCTCTAGAGGTTTCGTATATGTCAGAGAATCTGAAGAACTAATGGAAGAAGTTAGAAAAATTGTAAAACAGACATTAGATGTTTGCGAAGCAAAAAAGATCTCAGATTGGTCAGCTATAAAGTCTAATATTAGAGATGATTTAAGAACTTATCTATATACTACAATAAAGCGAAATCCAATGATATTGCCAATAATTATGGAGGTTTAACTAATATGACTACTAGGCTTTTCTTGTATTTGGGAATAATTGTATTAGGCGGCTTAATTGGCGCAAGAGCTAAATTAAAAGAAAATTTCATAAAGAGGCTAGGCAGTTTCCAAACTGCCTGTCTGCTTTTTTTACTTTTCATCATGGGTGTTAAGATAGGAATGGATGAAAAAGTTATCAACTCATTCTTGTCAATCGGATTGAATGCACTTATTATGAGCATATTCACTGTTGGGTTCAGCATCATTTTTGTATACATCATTAATAAATTGTGTTTGGGAGGTAAGGAATGACTCTTAAAATTGTAATTGCTGTTTTACTTGGAATTGTTTCAGGGTATTATGTATTGCCAAAAGACATCCTAAATTATGCAGACTACATAATAGATTTTGGCTTGATGTTGCTACTGTTTTTTGTAGGCATTGATATTGGACTAAATAAATCTGTATTTAGCAGAATAAAAGCAAAAGGTATTAAGATTTTGTTGGTTCCAATAGCTATAATCATAGGAAGTATTACTGGATCTGCTATTGCAGGAATAATACTGAAATTACCATTTAATGAAGCAGGAGCGATTGGAGCGGGATTAGGATGGTACTCGTTATCTTCGATACTCATAGCTAGCTATTCAAATGAACTATCAGCTTTAGCATTTATATCAAATGTAATAAGAGAGCTTATAGCGATTATTACTATCCCCTTGATAGCCAAAAAAATAGGATTTGTAGAAGCGATAGCGCCTGCCGGTGCAACAGCAATGGACACTAGTTTGCCGATTATATCAAAAGCAACAGACTCTGAAATTGCATTGATAGCTTTTATAACTGGTGCTACTTGCACATTTGCAGTACCCATTTTAGTTCCATTTATACTAAATTTATAAGGAGAAAACAAAATGAAGATGGATATAAAATATTTGACAAAAGCCAGTCTAATAGCGGCCATATACATTGTCCTCATAATAATACAAGCATTGCCATTTCCAATTCTTAATTTAACATATGGCCCAGTACAACTCCGTATTGCTGAAGGTCTAGCATTATTGCCATTCGTTGAATCAGCAGCAGTTCCTGGTTTGTTTGTTGGGGTATTGCTTTCCAATGTTATTCTCGCTCCTTATTCAGGTTTTGGACTTGTAGATATTATAGGAGGTTCTTTAGTAACCCTTGCAGCAGCTTACTTGACATCGAAAGCAAAGAACAAATTATTGGCAATTGTGTATCCAGTATTATTAAATGGATTCATTGTATCTATTTGGGTATCCTATTTTACTAAAATACCATATTTATATACTGTTCTCGGAATAAGTGCTGGAGAATTGGCATCAGTATTGATATTTGGAAATATAATACTTTACGTTTATGACAAAGCTTCAAAATATAAGGAATGGTAGAATGACAACTAATATTGTTGATGAGAAAATAATTAATTACATACAAAATTTGTGCCAAAATGAAAATGAAATATTAGGTGAAATGAGAGAATATGCTGATATCAATAGAGTTCCTATCTTACAAAGGGAGACAGCTCAATTATTAAAGATCCTACTGAAGATTATTAGACCGTATGAAATACTTGAAATAGGGACAGCTATTGGCTATTCTAGCATTTTGATGGCTCAAAATCTAGATTCAATATGTAAAATAACAACTATTGAGATAGATCCTCTTCTAGTTGATATAGCATTGAAAAACATTAAAAATGCCAATTTATCAAATAATATACAAGTGATTGAAGGAGATGCTATTTCAATTTTACCAATGTTGACAAAAGAATATAACTTGATATTCATAGATGCCAACAAATCTAGATATACAGAGTATTTTGATATGGGAAGAAAGTTGTTAAAGAATGGTGGCGTCATCATATCAGACAATGTATTATTTAAAGGGATGACAGCCAATGAAAATTCTGTTGAAAAGAGAAAGAAAACAATTGTAAATAACATGCGAAAATATTTAGAATATATTACTAATATAGATGGCTACTTAACTTCTGTTATACCTATAGGTGATGGAGTGGCATTAACGTACAAGGGGGATTGAGTTTGGAAAGAGTTGAATTATTAGCTCCAGCAGGTGATCTTGAGAAATTGAAAATGGCAATCACCTATGGCGCAGATGCAGTATATCTTGGAGGAGAAGCGTTTGGGCTGAGAAAAGCTTCAAAGAACTTTACATTAGAAGACATAGAGGAAGCTGTAAAAATTGCACATGGTCTAGACAAGAAAGTGTATGTAACATTAAACATTGTGCCTCACGATAATGACTTGATTGGATTAGATGAGTATGTTAAAGAACTATATAAAGCCAATGTTGATGCGGTAATTGTTTCGGACCCTGGTATTTTTAGCATTGTGAGAAATTCAGCAAAAGATTTGCCAATCCATCTAAGCACTCAAGCAAGCGTAACTAATTATGAAACTATTATGTTCTGGTATAATCTTGGAATAAAAAGAATTGTTTTAGCTAGGGAATTGACGCTAGATGAGATAAGAGCTATATCAAAAAAGGTACCTAATGATTTAGAACTAGAGGTTTTTGTCCACGGAGCCATGTGCATGAGTTATTCTGGCAGGTGTTTGCTGAGCAGTTACATGACAGGCAGAGATGCAAATCGAGGCGACTGTGCCCAACCTTGCAGATATAAGTACAATGTTGTAGAAGAAAAAAGGCCTGGAGAATACTTTCCGATAGAAGAGTATGAAGAGGGTACATTTATATTTAATTCAAAAGATTTGTGTATGATTGAACATATTGATGAACTTATTGACGCTGGGATTAAGAGCTTCAAAATAGAAGGCAGGGTAAAAAGTTCGTATTATGTAGCTACAGTTGTAGGTGCTTATAGAAAAGCGATAGATAATTACTACAAGGATCCAACTAATTATAAATTTGATGAACAGCTCTTAAATGAACTAAGGAAAGTAAGCCATAGGGATTTCACTACTGGATTTTTCTACAATGAAGCAAAGACTAACGCTCAAGTTTTTACTACAAACTCATATATCAGGAAATATGATTTTGTGGGAATGATTGTAGATTACGATGATAATACACAAATTGCGACAATAGAACAGAGAAATAGAATTAACCTTGGAGATGTAGTTGAAGTTTTTGGACCTGATATAGATTATTTTGAGCTGGAAATCAATGAAATGTGGAATGAGGATGATGAAGCTATAGAGTCTGCTCCACATGCTCAGCAAATAATTAAGACAAAAATTGATAAAAAAGTCAAACCTTTTTATTTAATTAGAAAGAAAAGAGAGGATGACAAATGAAGAATCCTATAATTATTGGAATAGCTGGAGGTACAGGTTCTGGGAAATCTACAGTTACAAATGAAATATTTAAAGCTATCACAGACAAAAATGTTGCTGTAATAGAACAAGACTCATATTATAAAGACCAAAGCGACTTAAGTTTTGAAGAAAGAGTAAAGACTAACTATGACCACCCACTCGCATTTGACAACCAACTATTAATAAATCACTTGAAAAAATTAATTGACTGGGAGCCAATAGAAAAACCTATTTATGATTTTGAAAATCACAATCGTAAAAAAGAAACAATTTTAGTTGAGCCAAAAGACATAATTATATTAGAAGGTATATTGATACTATACGATGAAGAGCTCAGAAACATGATGGATATAAAAATTTTCGTCGACACTGATGCTGATGTAAGAGTGATTAGGAGAATTAATCGCGATATAAACTTTAGAGGTAGGACTTTGGAATCTGTTATTAACCAATATATGAACACTGTTAGACCAGCTCATCTACAATTTGTAGAGCCTACCAAAAGGTATGCGGACATTATAATCCCAGAAGGAGGATACAACAAAGTAGCCATAGACATAATTGTAACAAAAATAAACGATATAATTAGGCAAAAATTATAGCAGGGAAACCTGCTTTTTTTATTGACAATAACGCTTTAAAGCGATAATATATTATTGAGATATAAATATTATTCTTGAATCAAAATTAATATTTATTGAATATTTTTTCTAGACAGAGTATTATAATAATTAATATAGTATTTTGTAAAAGCAATCTGGTAATATGTCAAGAGATAATTTCTAAGTAAAAGAAAAGAAACGATTAAAAAAGGGTAACTCAAATAAAACCTATCGTTTTTAGTAAAAAAAACGGGTTTCAATTTAAATATATTTTACTGTGTCTCTCCTACTTTATCACCGGAGTAGATTTGATTTTTAGTCAGCAATCCAAAAATCAGGCGTACTAATTTACGAGATGTAAGTGCGAGTGCTCTTTTATGCTGGTGAGTTGTTGTTTCACCAAATTTCTTGTTGTAAAAGGTTTTGTACTCTAGAATATGTTTTCTGACACTGTTAGCGGCTTCAATTAAATAATATCTTAAATATTTGTTACCAGTTTTAGTCATGTAAGTTTCATCAGAAGCATAATTACCTGACTGATTGGTTCTCCAAGTAAGGCCTGCGTATTTAGCTAAGGCATCATTAGATTCAAAAGCATTAATAGATCCAATCTCAGAAAGTATTCCGGCAGCAAGCACAGGACCAATTCCTGGTATACTCATAAGAGATTGATACTCATTAGTATTAAGACCTTTAATATTCTGTTCAATGGCTTTATCAATGCTTTTAATCTCAGTTTCAAATGTTTTGATAACATTAAAAGAAGAAGCCAATGAGACGTTTAAAGGTTCATATAATACTTTATCTAGTCGATAGGAGTCTCTTGCAGCCTTTTGTAAAAGCTTAGCAGTAGCTTCTGGGTCTTCAAAACGATTCTTACCTTTCTCCTTTACAAAGGCAACTAAATCTTCAAGAGGAGAATAGGTAATATCATCTAATGACAAAAACTCGGTTAAAACAGCCATAGAAGTAGCACCGTAATTGTTAGAAAAAGGCTTTTCTTCTTTATCAAGGACAGCTAACTGACTGAACTTAAGATATATATTAGAAACCATATATGCTTTTTCACGAGTAATGCATTCAACTAGATGAAGTCTATGGCGAGTCAGTCTTTGGAGGGCAAGGAACTGAGAACCACGCCAAGGGGAAGAAGAGATTCGGCCGCATCTAGCAAAATCAGCAATCACATAAGCATCCAGTGGATCAGTTTTATCCATATCTACAAAAGACTTTCTGTAATTTACAATAGTCTTTGGATTAAGACAGTAAACTTTAGGATTAAAAGGTAATAATTCTTCACTTGAAGATAAAAAGTTAGCTATGTGAATGCTGTATACGGAAGTAGATTCTAGGGCAATAACAGCATTTTCAAGTTCTTTGGAGATCAAGCAATCTAATAGAGATTGTAAGATGGATTCAGCACCATTTTGATCATTTAAAGCCTTTAGGTTAAGAAGTTTATTGCCTTCGAAATCAAGAGCACATAAGACATTAGTCTTAGAGCTTACATCAATACCAATAAATAAAGTGTTAAGAAATTTGTTCTTCATAATATCACCGCCTTTCGGTTTAAGTGGAGAACAATTAGTAAAAGAGATATCCTAATCTTAATTACTAACCTCAACCTCGCACTATTAGCATTCATCTTTTAAAATTACCTTGCTGTTGGTCTAGTAAAAGAGATGCAGCATCTGAGTTGGAGGATTATGATAATTAAGTCAGGAAGCATGCTTTTTAGGCAATAACCTTTAAGGTCTTGCAAGGAGAAAATGAATTGTCCTTTGCCAATTATTCTTAAGATAATTATAGCATTAGGATATCTCAAATAAAAATTGTATTAAAAATAAAATATGCTTAGAACACTCAGCAAAAGTGCTTCTAAACATATTATACGAGGAGTTTTAATATGAGAAAAAGAAAAGGTAGTTTTCTAGTTTTCTCTTTGTTAATTTTCATGGTATTAATACTTTTTGTAACAGTAATTTTACACTTATTAAACACTAATAATTATCAAATAAGATTACAAGAGCAAACCATGGAAGCCTACTATTTGGCATATTCAGGGACTGTACTTGCTAAAGAATCACTTTTTATGGACAATAATGACTTATTTAAAAAGCTTAAAGGAAACAACACAATAGTATATACTCAAAAATTAACATTAGATAATGGAATTATCAATATAACAGCAAAGCAATCTAACAATGAAAATTATGAAGGATGGATAGAAATAAATTCAATAGCAACTTTAGATGATGCAGAAATGACATTTACTAGAGTTTTATACATCAATCCCGAGGATCCAGGAGAGAATGTTTGGGTTAATAAATAGGAGTTGATAATATGAAAAACCGAAAAGCTGTGACATTAATTGAATTGATACTTGTTCTGGCCCTGATTGGACTAGT
This sequence comes from Soehngenia saccharolytica DSM 12858, assembly GCF_059568515.1. Lineage (NCBI taxonomy): Bacteria > Bacillati > Bacillota > Tissierellia > Tissierellales > Tissierellaceae > Soehngenia > Soehngenia saccharolytica. The sequence goes on from NZ_JCANTN010000002.1 coordinate 93,506, forward strand.
AGTGCCTACGGCAACTAGTATGCTTTTATTAGGCGAAAATGCAAATAGTATGGCGGTAGAGGAATTCGATTTACAATCTGATTTGAGAGTTGTTGCAACTATTTTAAATAATACTATTAGAGATTCAGGCGGAATATTCATACTGCATAGAGATAATTCTAATAAGCTTACTGAGGAATGGAATTATATTATGTTAAATGATTCTAAAGATAAATTAGTTGAATGGAGATGGGATGACACATCACAAACGCACAAACAAGTTGAGCTATTAGGAGTTGATGGCAGGTCTACTTTAGATATTGTATACAATAAAAGATCAAAGCCAAATGAAGATAATTTGCTAGAATTTACTTTAACTATTCTTAATCAAGAAGATGGTAACAGGGAAATCACATCTGAACTTGAAAGTGTTAATTCGCTCCAAGTAGTAGATAGAGCATATGGAAAAATAGCAAACACATTGGCGTATAGAAATGATAAAAAATTGACAGAGGTTTCAAATTCTCAAGCTGTAGTAAGCATGATATTAGATACTTCTGGAAGTATGGCTTATTCTCTTAGCGGAGGGAATGCCAATTCAAATAATAAAAGTAGGATTTCTATAATGAAAGATGAGGCAACAAAACTATTGAATGGCTTTTCTGAATATCCCAATATATATGTAAGTTTAATACCATTTAACACAACGGCAAATGGTCCAACAGAAATGTTAAATTCTAAAGCAAATAAGGGAAATTTTTTGGCTTCAATAAATAATCTAAAAGCTAACGGAGGGACAAATACAGGAGATGGAATAAGGAGAGGATATTACAGAATAAAAGAATTCAACGAAAGGCAGGAAAACATAAACAAAACTAACAAAAATTTCATGATAATATTAGTTGACGGGGTTACGACACTTGCGAGTGCTACTCAACATCGTTTACGAAATGAGGAAATTTTTTACAATTACCATGGACCAGTATATAATTATAAAGGATTAGAATATAGATACTATAAGCACGATTATTTTTTTTATTATTGTAGAACTGATACATCATATTTTCTTGGTAATTCTGATGTCAAGACAGTTAATTATGAATTATTCTACCCAGATTATAGAGACAAAAAATATCAAGATGGTCGTGTAATAGGAAATGGGGTATATCTTGATGCTTATGGCACTGAATATGTTGATAAAATTGGAGAACTGGTAAAAACATATAAGAATGGGACAAATGAAGCAATAAATGTTTTTGTTATCGGTTTTTCAAGTGATCAATCAGATTATGGGAGTTTAGAAGATATAGCCAAGGCTACAAGAGGTGATACGGTATATTACAAAGCAGATAGTCAAGAGGCTTTAAATCAAATTTTCTTATCTATTCAAAGAGAAATATCTGACGCACTTTGGCATATTGGTGGACCGAATTAGGAGGTACTACTATGAAAAAAAAAGGTTATACTCTAGTTGAATTAATTTTAGCTATTGCGATATTAGCATTGATATCGATGTATTTCATGACTTCAATTTCATACGGGTATAAAAATATAGTAGAGATGGAAAATAGGACCGTTAGCATGTACAGTGAGCAGCAAAACATAGAGAATATTATTGAGCAAAAGAAAAAGATAAATCCAACAAATCCAAAAAAAGATTTTACGATATTTGGGAAAGCAATTTCTGCTCATGAGATAAAATTTATCACAAATAACAAAAATGAGATTTATGCATATATTCCAAAAGAAACAATAAACTATACAGTTCCTGTTCTATCTTCTAATCCTATTATAAAAATTAATAATATAGGAACTAACACTCAATATAATCCCCAACCATTATATGTAGATGTTTTAGATTTTAATTGGGAAATGTTTGTTGCAGAAGTTGCAGTTACAAATGCTACAAAACCAGATTTTTTAATGAACGTCTATAGGTGGTATATGACAGATGAAACCGACTACGGAGCTACACCAGGAAATGAAATGAAGAATTATTTTGCAATAAAAGAATGGAATGAAGCTAAAAAACAACTTCAGTATTCTGAATCAGATAATTTAGCTTTTATACCAAACATAAAGGATAATTACAATAGACTAAGTTCTTATGAGTTAAAAACTAATCTAAATTTGACCGATGAAGATTTAATTGATAGATTTGGCAATAGATATATAAGGTATGGAATAACTCCATACTCAATTGCTGGTAGAATTGGTGAAGAGAAGATTAGCAATCTTATATACATTACGAAACCTCTAATTGTTGAATCTGCAACCTACAATATGGATAAGACAATAGAAATAACATTTAACCAAGAAGTAAAAGATCCGGATAAATCGAAAATTAAACTAAATTCTGTTTTTGGAGCGATTAATACAGCGGTGGTAGATGTTAGTGACAAAAAGAAATTAATTATAAATTTAAAAAACAAACCTAGTAATATAAATTTACCTATAGGAGACAATTCCTTAGATAAAGGAGCGGTAACATCAATTTTGTTTGGAAAAATATCGATATATAATGGAGAAAATGGAAAATTTCAGATAACTAATTAAGAGAAAGAGGTAAGACATGCAAAAAAATACATTAAAAATTGGAGAAATATTACTCTATTCTGGAAAAATAAGCCAGTCACAACTTAAAGAAGCTTTAGACGAACAAAAAACTACTAATAATAAGTTAGGTGAAATTCTATTAAACAAAGGATGGATTACCCCAGATGATATATTACAAGTACTAGAAGCTCAACTTGGATTTCCTAAAATAGATTTAGCTAAATACGAGATAAACACAGAAATTAGCAAGTTATTGCCAGAATCAGTAGTGAGAAAACACAGAGTTCTACCTATTGATATTAGGGATAACAAAATTGTTCTGGCTATGGAAGATCCGCTTAATTTTTATGCAATTGATGATGTTAGAATGTATACCAAGATGGATGTAGAACCTGTTTTAGCCACAGGTAATGAAATTGAAGAATTAATAAATAAATTATATTCGAGTCTTATATCCCAAAAAGTATTAGACGGTTTTAATAATGATAATCAGCTTGATTTTAAGGAAGAAGAGAGCATAGATAAAGAACAAGCAGAAGTTGCATCTGCTCCAATTGTTAGGCTCATAAATACTATAATTGAACAAGCTATCAGACAAAATGCTTCTGACATTCATATTGAACCAAATTCAGATGACATTAGAGTTAGATTAAGAATTGACGGAGATTTACATGAAATTATGAAATTGCCTAAGACTAGTTTATCTGCACTAATAACTAGAATCAAAATCATTGGGCGTATGAATATAGCGGAAAAAAGAGTTCCTCAAGATGGGCGTGTAGAAACTAAAGTTAACAATAAAGAGATTGATATGAGAATATCGACTTTGCCAACAATTTATGGAGAAAAAATTGTAATTAGAATTTTAGATAAATCAAGTTTTAATTTCACTAAAGAGGGTTTGGGATTAAGTGAACACAATTTAAAATTATTTGATGACATTCTAAGACAACCCTATGGAATGCTTCTAGTTACAGGTCCAACAGGAAGTGGGAAAACAACTACTTTATACACAGTTTTGCGTGAATTAAACCAAGTAGATAAGAATATAATTACTGTAGAGGATCCAGTTGAGTATAAGCTAAATGGGATTAATCAAGTTCAAGTGAATGTTAAGTCAGGTCTTACATTTGCATCGGGATTAAGATCAATATTAAGACAGGATCCAGATATTATTATGGTTGGAGAAATTAGAGATAGTGAAACTGCAGAGATAGCAGTTAGAGCAGCTATAACTGGCCATCTAGTTCTTTCAACTCTTCATACAAATGATAGTCCATCTACAATAGCAAGGCTGATTGACATGGGCGTTGAACCATATATAGTATCATCAGCAGTTGTTGGGATAGTATCACAAAGATTAGTAAAAATATTATGTCCAATATGTAAAGAAAGCTACATTGCTAGTGAAACACAAAAAACTATGCTTAATTTAAACCTGGACAAAGAAGTTATACTTTATAAAGCAGTAGGATGCAACTCATGTAATAAAGGCTACAAAGGGAGAGCTGCTGTACATGAAATAATGCCCATTAATGAAGAAATTAGAAGGCTTGTTGATTCAAATGCAACAACAGATTTAATAAGAGAAAAATCAATTGCAAATGGTATGACTACATTGTTAGAATCGGCTGTAGATATTGCATTAAAAGGTCAAACTAGTTATGAGGAAGTACTTAAAGTAGGATTTACTTTAGGATAGAGGTGATTTTAATTTGAATATAGAAGAGATTGTTCTTGAAGGAATACGCAGAAAAGCATCGGATATTCATATAACGGCTGGAGTGACACCGATTTTCAGAATTGATGGTGAATTAGTAAGTTACGGTGATACTATTTTATATCCTGAAGACACAGAATATTTGGTAAAACAGACAATGAATGAAAATCAGTTAAAACATTTTTTAGATGAAGGTGAGTTTGATTTTTCTTATTCCATGCAAAGTGTAAGCAGATTTAGAGTTAATGCATATAAGCAAAGAGGCAGTTTTGGGATGGCTCTTAGAATTATCCCATATGATATACCATCCATGGATTCATTGGGCTTACCAAATGTCATAAGTGAATTGACAGAATTACCCAGAGGACTTATACTTGTTACAGGACCAACTGGAAGTGGAAAGTCAACTACCTTGGCAACAATGGTAGACAAAATTAATAAGAGCAGAAAATGTCACATTATAACTTTGGAAGACCCAATAGAATATTTACACAAACACAACAAATCGATAGTTAATCAAAGGGAAATCGGGTCGGACACAAAAAGCTTTGCCAATGCACTAAGAGGAGCATTGAGAGAAGATCCTGATGTAATACTTGTTGGAGAGATGAGAGATTTAGACACAATTTCAATTGCAATAACAGCGGCTGAAACGGGACATCTTGTTTTGTCAACATTGCATACAATTGGTGCACCACAAACTATTGATAGAATTATAGATGTGTTTCCGCCTTATCAGCAGCAACAGGTAAGAGTACAGCTAGCTTCTGTGCTTCAAGCTATTATTACTCAGCAATTGTTGCCTAGAGCAGATGGCAATGGTAGGGTTGCAGCGTTTGAAGTGATGGTTGCAACACCTGCTATTAGAAATCTGATTCGTGAATCAAAAATACATCAAATTGAAACAGCTATGTTGACAGGATCCAAAAATAAGATGCAGACAATGGATAATTCTTTAATTCAATTATATAAAGCCGGAAAGATTTCAAAGGACTCAGCTATTTCCAGAGCTATTTCGCAAGAGGAAATTAAAAAATATTTATAAAGGTGATCTATAATGAAATACAACTATACTGCGATAACTAAAAATGGATTTAAAGTAAGTGGTTCAGTTGAGTCGAATAGTGAAAATGATGTTTTAAGAATGATAAAAAATAATGGCTACTTGCCTGTCTCGATTGACAGAGATGTTGAAGCTGAAGCAGGTATCGAAATATTTGCCAAAAAAGTAAAAAAGAAAGATCTTGCAGTTTTTTGCAGACAATTTTATACTATGTTAGATGCTGGCTTAAATATCGTAAATTCATTGGATATATTATCAGTTCAGACAGAAAATAAAACTCTAAGAAAAGCTATAACTGATGTCGCTGAAGATGTACAAAAAGGGGTTACATTGTCAGAAGCTATGAGAATACACGAAAAAGTATTCCCTTCCATACTCATTAACATGGTTGAAGCTGGTGAAGTCAGTGGTAATTTAGACACAATACTTGAAAGAATGGCTGTACATTTTGAAAAAGAAAACAAGACTGAAAACAAAGTCAGAAGTTCAATGGTATATCCAATAGTTCTCATGGTAGTAAGTATTGCTGTTGTTATATTTATGTTAATATTCATATTGCCAACATTTGTAGGCATGTTTGAAGGAAGCGATACACCTTTGCCTTTACCAACAAGAATACTCATAGGATTGTCAGACTTTCTGAAATCTTATTGGTATATATTCATCGGATTAGTGGCTTTAATAGTATTCGGAATTTCTAGTTACATAAATTCCGAAAGTGGCAGAAGATTTTTTGATAGCATAAAATTAAAATTGCCAATTGTTAAAGGTCCCACTGTAAAGATAGTGACATCAAGGTTTACTAGGACTCTGTCAACGCTTATGTCATCTGGCATTCCGTTATTAAGAAGTATGGAGGTGGTATCAAAAGTAGTAAACAACAAAGTCGTAGAAGAAAAGCTCATCTCAGGTATAGAGGACATACGAAGAGGAGTGCCATTGTCTCGTATGATAAGGGATATAGAAATTTTCCCACCAATGGTAGACTCCATGGTAAAGATCGGAGAGGAATCAGGAGCACTTGATGATATCTTGCTAAAAACAGCTGATTTCTACGATGAAGAGGTAGATGTAGCATTGACTAAACTAACAAGCATGTTAGAACCTTTGATGATTGTATTTATGGCACTAATTATAGGTTTTATCGTCATTGCAATGTATCTACCAATGTTTGAAGTAGTCAACACCATTTAGGCAATACTATTTATAATAATAAAGGAGGAAGAAAAATGATTAATTACATTCAAAGAAAGAGAAACAAAAAAGGATTTACACTTATTGAACTAGTAGTAGTAATTGCAATACTAGGGATTTTGGCAGCTTTAGCTATACCTAGATTTACAGGTACTAGAGAGTCTGCCAATACTCAGACAGTAATTTCAAACCTAAGAAGCATTGAGTCGGCTGTGGAATTGTACGCAGCACAAAAAAATATTCCTACAGCCAGTGTAGATAAAGAAGGAGCGCAATCCGTAATGGAAAACTGGCCAGAAGGACCTGGAGATGCAGAATATGTTGTTGAGAATGGAGAGCCAAAGGTTAATATTCAAAAATTGCCTATTAAAACAAATGAAATGCTTGTTGGAAGTGACGGAACATATTATCTAGCTAAATAACTTCATCAACTATGTTTAAACTCATATACCTATATCTTACATTAACATTGATCCCAATACTTAACGCCGTGATGGATAATGATATAGTAAACATCCTCCTAATCTTAGGATTAGGAGGTATAGTTTACTATAGTTTCAAATACAAAGAGAAAATTAGCATAGAGAAAAACTCGCCATTGTACTTTTATCTTTTTTTTGTAATGTTTGCAGGAATAAGTTTTTTTTGGAGCATATATAAACTCAGAACTGTTATCGAATTGCTGCAGCTAGTGCTTTATGGCTTGGTTTTATATTTGACAACGAATCTCTCAAGAGAAGAAAAAATAAAGACAATAAGAATTGTCACATTGTTTGGAACCCTAATTGCATTATTGGGCATATTGGAATATGTGTTTGTAGAACCACAGCGCATTGTTTCCACTTTTTTCAACCCAAATCCTTTTGGTACATATTTAGTGATGCTGTTTCTATTTTCACTCGGCTTTTATTTAAAGAACACAGATAAAAAATTCGCTTTATCGTCAATTGTTTTTTTTATAGCTCTGTTGTTAAGCGGTTCTAGAGGTGCATTGCTTGCTTTGTTTGTCGCTCTGCCTTTTGTTTTTGTAGACAGCAAGGGAAATTTTAAAAATAGTATATTAAATGTGTTTATTATTATTGCGACAGGGTTTGTTTTAACTAGAGGTTTAGTGTATATAACTCCTATCGTTCAAAAGAATTTAAATATAAATATAGATTTTTTGAGCAACCTAATTAGAAAAGATTCACTGACTGGAACATCTTTCATTGGGAGAATTGAATTTTGGAAAGCGGGCTTAAGAGCATTTATAGACAAGCCGATGACAGGATATGGCTTGGGTACATTTTTCTCTGCATATTATGTGGGTTATGGAAATAATCAGTGGTATTCAAGATTTGCGCATAATCACTATATACAAACTCTGACAGAGCTTGGGATTGTTGGGTTTATTTTGTTCCTTGTATTTGTTCTGTCTGTCATCTACTCATTGTACAAAAGCTACAAGAAAGAACACGACGTTTTCTTTGCTGGATCAGTTGCAGCTATTGTGGCATTTTTTGCTCACATTTTCATAGAATTTAGTTGGAACTTTCCGGCAGTTACCATGACAGCATTTTGGATAATTGGATTGAATTTATCTAGTTATAAATCAAAGTATACTTTAAATATAAAGCCTCTGTTTTCAAGGATAATATCAATCAGTTTATTAATACTAGTTTTATTGCATACTGTATCTACAAATGCTTATAAAATAGGATTTAAATTTGAAGATAACGGGGATGATTTAAAAGCTCTAAAAGTTTATAAAACAATAAACACCATCTATCCAATTAATCCGAATGGGATGCTTTTTGAAAGCAATATTTATGTTAAAGATTACAACGAGACTTTAGATTTAGAAAAGCTTGATAAGGGGATTGAACTAGCTAAGAAAGCGACAAAACTCGCCCCATTTGATGGCAAACTTCATACACACTTAGCTCAGCTGTATTATTCAAAAGGCGATTATGAAAATGCTAAGAAAGAATATGAACTTGGTAAAAAATATGCTGCATATGTAGTTTCTAGGCATTTTGAATTAGCAAATTTTTACTTATCTCAAGGAGATACTGAAAGCGCCATAAGGACTTTAATAGAAGCTACAAAACTTGAAAAATATCAAATAATGGCATTGCCAGAATCTGACAAACACATAGGCGTAGAAGATGCAGTAAACATTCATATACTTCTTTATGATATTTATATAAAAACTGGCAAAGAAGATTTAGCTAAAAAAGAAGCTGATATAATTTTAGATTACTACAACCAATATGAATTCTTAAAAGACTACATAAATATTGAGGCTTTTAAATGACAAGGAGCTATAGATGAGTATTTTTATTTTTCTATTTGGATTAGCAATTGGTTCATTTACAAATGTTTTGATTTACAGGTTACCCAGGGAAGAAAGCATTGTATTTCCTGGGTCACATTGCCCGAATTGTGGGCATGTATTGAAGTGGTATGACAATATACCTCTATTTTCATATTTGACTTTAAAAGGAAAATGTCGATACTGTAAAGAAAAAATCAGCATAAGATATCCTTTGATTGAGCTTATAAATGGAATTATATATATGTCTTTTTTTACTAGATTTGGATTGACTCTTGAATTTATTTATTTATCTTTGCTCACTTCGATATTGTTGAGTATCGCGATTATAGACCTTAAACACCAAATAATACCCGATAGCTTAGTTTTATCTGCATTAGTATTAAATATAATTCTTAAAACAGCAAGCTATTTCATATACGATATTCCATTTGGATTTTTGGATAGTGTATTAGGCTTACTAACAGGTGCTGGATTTTTTTTAATTATTTTACTCGTATCTCACGGCGGAATGGGCGGTGGAGATATTACACTAATTGGCGCACTGGGATTTTCACTAGGTTTTAAAAATACACTACTTATGATACTTTTGTCATTTATAATCGGAGCAATCATTTCTTTATTTTTACTCGCTTTTAAATTTAAGACAATGAAGGATCCTATTCCATTTGGACCTTTTATTATAATAGCTTTTTATTTATCATATTTTTTCTCTGACGGAATCATTTCATTTTATTTTTCGCTGTTTATATAGTTTTTTTACTACAGAGGGGGGATTTATTTGGTCTCTTTTAATTCCAGGAAAATGATAAGCATTAATTTTTCACCTGATAGTTTGAATGTGGTTTCTGGGAAATTCAATAAGAAAGTTGTAACCGTTGACAGAGCTTTTAGAATAGAATTAGGAGAAGGTCTATATGAGGACGGTGAAATACTTGACATGGAGAAGATGTCCTATCTTCTTCAAAACGCACTGTCTTTTAACAAAGTCAATTCTCAAGACGCTGTTGCAGTGATCAACTCAACTTCAGTTGTAATGAGGGAAGCGGTATTTCCAAAAGTTGAAAAGGAGGAATTGGATTCAATAATAAATTATCAACTTGAAGAATACATCCCAGTGAATCCTGAAGATTATGTAGTTAAATACCTTGACTTAGGAACTGTCCTAGAAGAAGGACTTGAAAAACAATCAGTTTTGCTTGTTGGCATAAAAGATAGTATTATACAAGCTCACATGACTTTGCTGAAGGAATGTAAATTAAAGCCATTAATTATGGATTACGAAGGCAATGCCATAACCAAACTCGTTAATATCGGCGGGAGATTGAATACTCTTATACCTAAAGCAAATTGTGTCGCAATTATCAATATGAGTTTAAAACAGACAGACTTAGTAATTATCGATGATAAAAAATTGAAGATTTCAAGAATAATTGATAAAAATCTAAGTGATTGTCTAGACAACTTAAAATCTTCAATTTCAGACATGGAAGATTATAATTTAAAAGACAAATTTTTCTCGTTTAGTACTTTAAAAGATAGTCAAAATGAAATCGATCAAATTTTCTATAAGCTTTCGAAAGAAGAAATTTTCGATATTTTTGAAAGAATTGAACTTATTATGAGATATTATAGGACAAGAGAAAATACTAATCCAATCAACTATATAGTCATTAGAGGAATAGGATCGGAAATTATTGGCATAGATGAGTTGTTTAAGGAATTTTTTGACATTGACTCCTATTCATTGAGAAACATGGAGAATATAAAACTACCATCCTATTTAAATCTCTATGCAGCAGCAGTTGGAGGTTTAATAAGGCTAGAAGAGGTGGGAAAATGAGAGATTTAAATTTTTTTGAACCTTATATAGATAAAAAAAGTACAAAGATAAGTTTCCTATCCATATTATATTCTTTGATAGGACTTTCATTACTTATTGTCATAATTTTAGGGGTGTATAATCAACTAAAAATTTCAAATCTAAACAAAGATGTTAATTATCGTGAGGCAATTGTCAACGATCCTCAGACAGTCAAAAAAGTGGAAGAGATAAAAAAATTTGATGAAGAAGTAGCCCAATTCAAATCAGAAGTTGAAAAAATAGTCGCACTTGACAAAAACATAGTAGAAAATGAAAATATAACTCCAGACCTTTTTAAGGAAATAAGCAAAAAATTGCCAGAGGGTGTTTTCATATCAAGTTTACAAGCATCAAATGCAAACCTTAGCATATCCGGTTTTTCAATGGACAGATACTCGATTGCAGAATTTCAAAAGGGATTGGAGACGATAGATATTATAACAAGCACTTTTGTTCCAAGCATCACAAAGGTTGATTCATATTACAGATTTGATATTAGCGCTGGGATAAAGGAGGTGCAGGAAGATGGAACAGAAGAACAAAAAGGCGAGTAAAAGCAGATCTTTGTTAAAAAGGCCGCTAACACAAAATGAGAAAGTGTTGTTGAGCATTTTGGGAATTGCATTAATTGTATTCTTAGGAAATTATTTTATACTAACTCCACAGGCTGCAAAAATTTCAGAGCTTGAAACTAAAAAAAATGATTTAGATCTTCAAATAGAAGAGATAAATACCATGATGAAGAGAGAAGCAGAGATAAAAAAAGAATGGGGAATGCTTGAAAGAGAAAGAAATGAGATTTTAAAAAACTACTTCCCCGCACTTGATCAAGCTCAGATTATTTACTTGCTAAATGATTTGTTGCCATATGATGATGTTGAAATATCGGACTTTTCATTTAGTCAACCTTCTACCGAGACGATTGGAGATACAGATGTAAAGCGAATGGATATTACCATACCTTTTAAGAGCAGTTACGATGGAATGCTTGAACTGGTTAGTACTGTAAAAGAAAGCCCGCGCAGAATGGCTATCGAAAATCTGTCAATGGATAGACTGGATGACAAATCGGTTTCAGGGAATTTAAGCTTTAAAGTATATAGTTTGGAGGGTCTCGTAGACGAAGATCCAAATGTTATTTATGTTGATATTGCAGACAATTCTGAGAACAATAACATCATTGACAGCTTTGAGAGCTTTACTTCTCCTACTGAGAATGAGGGAAATGGAGGCTCTACAGGTTCAGGGGGAACAAATGGCGGAAATGGAAGCAATGGTGGCGGAACTGGATCAATACCTGGAGGATCAGAAGGTGTGACAGAGATTAAAGGTGATATAATAAACGACTTTGAAGTCAAAAATTACTTCTTCATTCCTTCTCATGAGTACACTAGTGGGAATGTTATGCCAAGTACTATCAAGCAATCTGGAAAATATTCCGCTAGACTTGAGTATAACATTATTTCGTTACAAGATGAGAATCGAGTATATGTTGATATTACAAATCAAAAAATACAATTTAATTATTCTCCTGAAAAACTTTCATTTTGGGTTTACTCTTTTGCATATAGCCCTGGCAATATTGGCTTAAGAATAACTACAAATAACGGAGATGCAATGCATATTAAAGTACAAGAGGGTATTTCTTGGTTAGGATGGAAAAACTTAAGTGTTGATTTACCAAAAGAGCTTTCGCTATATCCAATAAAAATAACGAGCATCTATTATGAAGTTCCGCAAAACACTGATGATTTCGGCGTTATTTTATTTGATAAATTGGAAGTCTTTTATCCACACCATTATGAAACTGAAGGTCAAGAACTTAGTGAATACTTCTTCTATAAAGTAGTTACAGGAGATACGATTACAGATATATCAAGGAGATTTTATGGCACTACAGATTATAAAAATGAGATAATGAAAAACAACAATATATCATCAGGAGATGTAATCGTGCCTGGTAGAATCTTGGTATTGAAAAAGAGATAGGAGGATAAAAAATGGATAGGAAAAAGTTCGTTATATTATTAATAATAATACTCCTCCTGACTTTTTCGGGAGTGGCATATGGAGCATATAGTCCTGATTATGATGCTGGCTATACAGTTGGTAGAGAATATTATGCTAAATATGGGACTGCATTAACTGCAGAAAATGCACTTACAATTCATGCACTCAATGGTTATGATGGATATATACCAAAGGATGCTGCGAATGGTTGGAAAGACTACAGCGAAGGGTTTAAGACAGGTTATAACGATGCGCTAAACGGGGTCTCGCCATCTGTTAACTATGCGGATGCATTAGGGAATGCAGAAGGCGCGCGTTTTGGAGCAAGTGATTATAAAATTGGGGTAAGCAGTAATTGGCGCTATAGGCTGCCTTCAGATACAGATATTGTAAATAAGTATAATTTAACTTTGATGAATGCAGAGTATAGGATAAAATTTCTAGATACCTTTAAGATAGCATTTGAGAAAGGTTACAACGATGCTTATGAGAAAGCGCTTATTGAGCCAGTTAGGACTAGCATGTCACAAGGATTAAGCGACGGCAACAGTGCGGGTGCTGTTATGGGAAAAACACTTGCAGAAAAAGATTATCTTATGAAATACAATATAAATTACAAGAGAGATTTACCTACAGATGAGAAAATTGTAACTATGTTCAACTTAACAAAAGATACGAAAGAATACAAAGATGCTTTTATACAAGGATTTATCGCTAATTACGAAATATCATATAATCAAACTTATAGATCGCTTGCTGCTAGCGAAGCTCAAAACAGAACTGTTTCTAAGATTATTGGTATCTCAGGCGATAATATTAGCCATAAAAATGGATTGAGTGTAACTATACCTGGCGGAGTATTTTACAAAGATGTATATGTCAGCTTGGAAGATCAATACAGCGAGTATTTCAACACAAATGGCTTAACTCTAGTATCTGATATATTTAGAGTCAAGTTGGATAACCCTTCTATATCATTAGATAATGAAGGACTAATAGACATCGAGTTTCCTTATTACGGAAAGCCAGACAATGTAGGAATTTACAAACTAGTCAACGAGAAATGGTATTATCTGCCTACTTTAGTGACAGAAGGGAAAATAAAAGCATCGGTAATGCCAAGTACAATAGCAAATAAAGAAAGTATATATGCAGCCTTTATTGACAATAATTTAAAAACCTTAATAGATACAAGAAACCACTGGGCTAAAGATGAAATAAACACGATGGTTCGCAGAAACATAATATTGGGGTATCCTGATGCGACATTTAAACCGGAAAATAAAATTACAAGGGCAGAATTCTTGATTTTACTTAGTCGAATCGAAGATTGGACTCTTCCAAGCTATGTCGCAAATGCCACTTATTTCAAAGACTACAAGACATTTGAAAACTATGACAGAATTATTAGCTATTCACTTTCAATGGGATATATAAAGGGTTATCCTGATAAAACTTTTAAACCAAATAACAATATTTCATACAAAGAAGTGGAACTGATCATTCAAAGGGTTACAAAAAAACCTAAATTTAAATGGTCGGATATAGCTACTCAGATCATGTACGATAAGACAGTCAGATCTAAAAGTTTTGACAGCATGAACAATAAAATTACAAGAGCAGAAGCTTCATACATGTTATATCATTTAAACGAGTGGAGGTACTGATGACTAAGAAAAAGGGCTATACACTTATTGAGCTAATTGTAGTGTTAGCCCTGCTTTCTATATTGCTGATAATAAGTATTCCCAATATTTCTTTGCTTATAAGTTATAGAGAGTATAATGAAATAAAAAATTTTGAGAAAGACTTAAAATATTCACGTGCAAAGGCATTGGTAGAAAACACACCAGTTGAATTTAAAATTGATGTTCCTAATAATAAGTATAAGATAATTCAAAAAAATAAAATTATCAAAGAATACAATTTCAAGAATGGAGTAAAATTAAATTATATAACTATATCTAGTAGCAATCAAACATCGGGTGAAAGTAGCATTGTTTTTAAAACCACTGGTGCGCCGTCTACTGCTGGAACTATCAATTTTTCAACAAAAAATTATGGAATATACAATGTAACTATAGAAGTTGCCACAGGGAGAATAAATATCCACAATGTCAGGTGAAATCACAATGAAGAGAGGCTTTATACTTGTAGAAATAATAGTAGGTTTAGCTATTTTTGGTCTAGTGAGTGTTACTAGCTACAATTTATTAAAGAGTTCGTTTGCGAATACCGAAAAAACGGAATTAAAATTAAGCATGACATATACATGTCAAGAGATAGTTGAAGAATTGAAATCAAATACTCAAAAGAATGAAGCTTTATTTACTGAATTATTGACTAATGGATCTTACATTTATACAAGCGATAAGATTGAAAACAAGTATATTTGTGAGATTAAATTAAATAAAATTGAAGGTGAATTGATATATTACACCTGCAAATTAACAAACGCTTTGAGGCCAGAAATGGAGGTTTCATTTGAATGCTCGAGATTTATCAAATGATGGTTTTACTCTAATAGAGTTAATTATTTCCATAGCTGTAGTGTCTATACTTGTAATAGGAATTTACAATATTATATTTGTTTCTACTAAAACAATGAGTTTTCAGAATGAAAAAGATGATTACTTAGTAAGTGGTACATATGTGATAGAGTATTTATCAGATGAGATAAGAAATGGAGATTATATCTTACCGTCTTATCTGATAAAGAACTTAGATAGTACATATCCATTTAATCTGAAATATGTAATATTAAATATTGATGATAAAACGAACAATTATGTGACATATTATTATACTGGAAAAGATATTGTGAGATTGAGTTATCAAACAGATTCAACTAATTTACCAGATATTTCAAAATTCAATGGCTACAATAAATTAGATGCCGGTATAACTGATATTGGCAATTCGGGTTTAGATATCGACAATAATATGATATATCTAGATTTTACTTTTGGAGAAGTAGTTACTTACAAAATAAGCAGTGGAATAAATGTAGAGAATAAAATATACAGATGAGGTAAATAATGAGAAAGGGTTCGATTACTATATTTGCACTCATTACGATGCTGATTGTTTTTATGATTTGCTTATATGTATCGCATATCACTGTAATGGAGAGTTATCTTCAAAACAATCTCAGAGATAAATTGCAGAACAATTATGATTTGGAGACTTCGCTAAATTGTTTAATAAACGACTTTAAAAAGGCTGATAGTGAAGTAAATAAATCCATAATAAAGTATTGTAGTTCACCGTTGATAAATTCTCATAATAAAATAAATATTAATCATGGAGATTTAGAGGGAAATGTAGTAGCTGATTTGGAGTATAATATAAAAGACAATCACCCATATATTAATGTTTCAATAAAATCACCCAATAAAAACTACAATGCCGTATTAAAAGCAAATATAGATTATGTTAATGAAGTTTTTACGTTTAATAATTTATTTTATGTTAATGATAACAGTTTTATAACTAGACCCGATTTAGAGAAAGATCTACTTGATTTCTGGTCAGTTTTAGCTGATAGTTATGAAATTCCACCATTGAAGAGTGGAATGCATTCAATGACGTTATATCATAGCGAAGAGATCACATTAAAGAGAATCAGTACTAGTGAGTACAAAGTTTATAGGAAAGAAGCTATTGATAACGACTATAAGTTGCCAAATGAAGCATTTATTTACATAGAAAATAAAGCTAGTTATGATAAAGTCAAGTTGATAATTGATTCGAATAATGAAAATGATTATTTTAAGGGAATTATTTATGTAGAGGGTGATATTTACATAGTTGATAATTTCAAATTCAATGGCATCATCATAGTTAATGGGGGAGAAATGTATATTGAAGATGGGAAAAGTGCTTTAATAACTGGGAAACTCATATCAAGCAATAGTTTTACTCTCCCTGAAGCTTTAAAAGTAAAGTATTCCCCTGAAATAATGAATAAATATGGAATATATTTGCCGAATTATATAAAAGGTGAATTAAGAAATAGTAAAATTATATATTGATTGGAGTAAATATGAAAGCAATTGTATTAATAGGTATGAGTGGAGTTGGGAAATCAGTAAAGGGAAGAAAACTTGCAAGAAAGTTAATCTTTGACTTTTTTGATACTGATGAATTAATAGTCAAGAGAAACAAAATGAGCATTGAAGATATATTTGTGATACATGGTGAGAGCTATTTTCGGAGTGAAGAGAAATATGTTCTAAAAGAGATAGTGACTAAAAAAAATTGTGTTATATCAACAGGAGGGGGTATCATATTAGATGAGGAGAATATTGCTCTGATTAAATCTCATGCAGTTGTTTTTTTTCTAAATGACACCTTGGCAAACATTCAAAACAATTTAAAAAATAGCCATGTTAAAAGACCTCTATTAAACGCTAACGAAGATTTATACGCACAGTTAAGAGATATGTTTATTTTTAGAGAAAAACTATATTTAAGGGCTTGCCATTTCAAGATAGACCTCACAGGGAAGAATGATGAGATTATTTTAAATGAGATTATTGATAATTACAAAACATTTAACTTGTTAGACATATGACTTACTGATATAATATTTTAGGAAATCATTAATGAATTGAGATTAGGAGGGAATATTTTGATACAAGCAGGTGAATTTAGGAAAGGAGTTACTTTTGTCTGGGATGGAGATGTTTACCAAGTTGTTGATTTTCAACATGTTAAGCCAGGAAAAGGAGCAGCTTTTGTCAGAACAAAGATAAGAAATGTAATTTCTGGAGGGCTAAAAGAAGTTACATTTAATCCAACAGAAAGATTTGAAAAAGCAGTAATTGAAACAAAAGAAATGCAGTATTTGTACACAGATGGAGAATTATATTATTTTATGGATAATGATACTTATGAGCAATTACCTTTAGATTACACAGCTGTTGAAGATGCAATAAAGTATTTAAGGGAAAATGATACAGCGATAATAAGATTTTATCAAGGGAAAGCTTTTGAAGTATTGCCTCCAAACTTCGTCGAACTCAAAGTAATTGATACTGAGCCGGGAGTTAAAGGAGACACAGCACAAGGAGCAACGAAAAATGCAGTTGTGGAAACAGGAATGACTATAAGTGTGCCATTATTTGTCAATGTTGGAGACATCATAAAGATTGACACAAGAACTGGTGAGTACTTATCAAGAGTATAGGAGGGGTTTATATGGATTATTTAGTACAAAAAGTAGCTTATTTGAAAGGCCTTGCAGACGGATTAGGAATTGACGAGAATTCAAAGGAAGGGAAGCTATTATTGAGCATTGTTGAGACATTGGAAGATTTTTCTGATGTTATAGGAGACTTGATCGAAGATCATATGGACCTAGAAGAATATGTTAACTTTATAGACGAAGATTTGGCTGATGTAGAAGAAGACATATACGGTGATGAAAGTGACTATGAATTTGACGACGATGGTTTTGACTTTGATGAATATGATGATGATCAATGCTGCAGAGATGGAAGCTGTGACTGTAAAGACAATTATGGCTTAGAAGAGTACATGGAAGATGAGGAAGAAGATAAATAAGACTATTAAAGAAGCCTAAAGCTTAGCTTTAGGCTTCTTTAAGTGTGCCCAGCATGAGCAACAACTAGGTGGTGAAAGTCCACTACGGGCTTGGTAGTAGGAACCGTTAGCCAAGAGCAAGGGTGTCCATGGTGACGTGGAATCTGAAGGAAGCTAGAGGCAAAATTCTGAACCGACGAACAGAAATCACATCAGGCTGAAGTAGAGTGGATGAGTTTGCTTAACAAAACAAAGTCCAATACTACCCGAACTCTACACAGTAAA